>DASQDS010000771.1:0-44381 GCA_035634075.1 Pilimelia sp.
CGCGGGGCGTGCCGGCCGCGGCCGGCGCGGGGCGCTGGCGGTGGTGGCCGTCCTCGGCCTGGCGACCTGGCCGCTCGCGGGCCACCCCGGCGCGGCGCCCTCGGCCGGCGGCACGGTCGCGACCGACACGGTGCACCTGGGCGCGATGGCGGTGTGGCTGGGCGGGCTGGTCATGCTGATCGGCTTCCTGTTGCGCCGGGCGCACCCCCGCCAGCTCGCACTGATCATGCCGGCGTGGTCCCGGTGGGCGGCGGCGGCCGTGTGCTGGCTGGTGGTGGCCGGCGTCGCGCAGGCGGCGGTGGAGCTGGGCACGCCGGCGGCGCTGCTCGGCACCGCGTACGGCCGCCTGGTGGTGGCCAAGGCGGCGTTGCTCGCGGCCGTGCTCGGCGTCGCCGCGTACGCACGCCGGCTGGCCCACCGGCGCGCCGACCGGCCGGCGCGCTCCCGGCTGCGGTGGGCGGTCGGCACGGAGCTGGGCGGGACCGCCGTGGTGCTGGCGCTGAGCGCCGTCCTGGTGCAGACGACACCGGGGCGCGCGGCCGTGGCCGAGGCCCGGGCGGCCGCCGCGGAGGGCTTCGCGCAGACGCTGACCAGCCCGCTCTACACGCTGCAGTTCGAGATCTACCCGGTGCAGCTCGGCGAGAACAACACGGTGCACGCGGCGGCCTACACGCCGGCCGGCAAGCCGCTGCCGGTGGTCGAGTGGACGCTGACGGCCGCCCTGCCGGCGCGCGGCGTCGAGCCGGCGACCAGCTACCTGCTCGGGGTCCGGCCGCACCAGGGGCTCGGCGCGGTCACCTTCCCCGTGCCGGGCGAGTGGCGGCTGCGCTTCACGCTGCGGGTCTCCGACGTCGAGCAGGCGTCGGTCAGCACCACCGTGCGGGTCACCAGCCCTGGTCCGTCGGCCGCACCAGCACCTCGTTGACCGCCACGTGCGCGGGCTGGCCCACCGCGTACAGCACCGCAGCCGCCACGTCCGCCGGCTGGAGCTGGCGCATCCCGGCCGCGGTCGCCTCGATGCGCTCCTTCGCGGCCGGCTGGGTGATGTGCTCGCGCAACTCGGTGGCGACGATGCCCGGTTCCACCACCACCACGCGCAGGCCGCGCGCGGTCACCTCCTGGCGCAGCGACTCGCTGAACGCGTTCACGGCCCACTTCGTGGCGTTGTAGACGCCGGTGCCGGCCCGCACGGTGCGCCCGGCGGTCGACGACATCTGCACGATCGTGCCCCGCCGGGCCAGCAGGTGCGGCAGGGCGGCGTGCGTCATGTACATCAGCCCGAGCAGGTTGGTGTCCACCATCCGGCGCCAGTCCTCGATGTCGGCGCCCTCGATGTCGCCGAGCAGCATCACGCCGGCGTTGTTCACCAGGATGTCCAGCCCGCCGAGCGCCGCCACCGCCGCCTGCACCGCCCGGGCGCACGCGGCCTCGTCCGCCACGTCGAGCTCCAGGACCGCCGAGCGGACGCCCATGGCCACCAGCTCCTCGGCCAACACCGCCAGCCGGCCGGTGCGCCGGGCGCCGACGGCCACGTCGGCCCCCTCGGCGGCGAGCGCCAGCGCGGTGGCCCGCCCGATCCCCGACGACGCCCCCGTGACGAGCGCGGCCTTGCCCTCCAGTCGTCCCGCCATGCCGTTCCGGCCCCTTCCGCTCGGCTCAACGCGTCCACCGTACGGGCGGGGCGGGGCGGCCGGCCCGTCGGCCCGCCGGGGTCGCGGCGGTAGCCTGGAGGCGGCGGGAGGAGGTGGCCGTGCGGGTGGCGTACGCGGCCGACGACGAGAACGACACCACCCGGGCGGTGCTGGCGCACCTGGCCGGGCGGGGCGTCGAGGTGGTCGACGTGTCGGCTGCCGGCCAGTGGCCCGACCTGGGCGTGGCCGTTGGGCGGGCCGTCAGCACCGGCCGGGCGGATGTGGGGCTCCTGCTGTGCTGGACGGGCACCGGCACCGCCATCGCGGCCAACAAGGTGCCGGGCGTGCGCGCGGCGCTGGCGTGGGAGCCGTGGATCGCCCGCGGCGCCCGGCTCTGGAACGACGCGAACGTGTTGGCGATGAGCCTCAAGCGGCTGGCCCCGGACGTCGCGGTGGAGGTGCTGCAGGCGTTCCTGGACACGCCGGAGCCGGACGCCGACGAGGCCGCGAACATTTCACGCCTCGGCGCGATCGAGGCCGACGGCCCGTAGCGGGGTGGACAGCTTGCCCCACAGTCGACACTGTGGTGGCCTGTCTGCTACCGACGGTCGCGGTTGGAGGTCCGGCGTGACAGAGGTGTTGGCCGGGGAACAGCCGGCGTCGAGCCGGGAACGGCTGCCCTCCGGGGGGACGGAGTTCCTCGCGCTGCTGGCCCGGCTGTTGCGGCGGCCGGGGCGCGGGGACCGGCGGCTGCCGCTGTTCTGGCTGGTCCGGGCCCCGGGTGCGCCGGACATGGTGACGCTGCTGGCGCGCGCGCTGGGCCGGGGGCACCGCCGGCGCGTACCCCATGTGGTCATCGACCTGGCCGCGCCGCCGGCCGACGGCGATGTCGCCGGGGTCCTCCGCGAGCTGCACCGGCAGCTCTCGCTGGAGGCCTTCGGGGCGGAGCGGCTGCGGTTCGTGCGCTACCCGCTGGCGGACTGGCTGATGCGGCAGTCACTGCCCGGCGTGGAGGTCGATGACCGCCGGGAGACGCTGGTCCAGCGGTTGCGGGACCGGCGCCGGCCACGCACCGCGACGGACGCCCCGGCGGCCGTGGAGGACGGGGCCGCGACCGCGCTGGCGTTCGCCGTCTGGCTGGTCCGGCGGGTGATCCCCGGCGCGCTCTTCCGGGCGGCGGTGTCCGGGCGGATACCGCTGCTCGGCCGCCACTACCGGTGGTTCATGCGCCAGCAGTACCTGGCCCCGCAGCAGTCCGTGACCTTCCTCGGCTTCGCCGAGCGGCTGACCGCTGGCTGCCGGGCGGGCGAGCAGCCCGACCAGGTGAACAAGCTCCTGGTGCACGCCTTCCTGGAGGACCTGCGGCGGGCGTACCGGCGGCGGCCGTGGCGGCTGGCCGGGTGGCGGCGCACCGCCTACCCGGCGCTCCTGCTGGACAGGGTGGCGGCGGGCGACGCGGGGCACACGCTGCTCCGGCTGATCAACGACGTGCGCAACGAGACCGGCCGCGGCGACCCGCTGCTCGTGATCGCCGCCGGTGACGCCCCGCCACCGGAGCTGCCCCGCCCGCACCCGTTGTGGGACGCCGACGAGGCCCACGACGAGTGGGTGGACGTGCTGCCGGAGGCGCGGCGCCTGCGCCGGCCGGCGGCCTGGTGGCTGGTGCTGTCCGTCGGCGACCCGCGCACCGGTTCGGAGCCGCGCGCGGGCATGCTCAGCTTCGCCGCCCCCGACCCGCCGTGGTGGTCGCGCCGGCTGGTCGCCGCGGCGGTGTGCCTCGCGCTGATCGCGGGCGGTGCCGCCTGGGTCGGCGCCCGGTGGGGCGTGGGCTGCCACCCGCGGCCCTTCGGCGGGCGCATCGCGGTGGAGCTGATCGGCGGCGAGTGCGTCGGCTACAGCGACAGCGCCGCGCACGTGTTCAACTCCGACGCCGGCCAGGACAGGTTGCGGGCGATCCAGCGGCGCATCTTCGCCCAGAACGCCGCCGCCGAGGAGGTCTGGCAGCGCAGCGCCCGCCGCCGGCCGTTCCTGACCCTGGTCTACCTCGGCACCCTGACCGGCAATCGGACCCGCGCGGACGAGGAGTCCTACGTGTCCGAACGCGAGGAGTTGGAGGGCATGGCGACCGCCCAGTACGCGCTGCTGCGGGAGTCGGCCGGCGCCGACGGCGCCGCGCTGCTGCGGGTGGTGGTGGCCAACGGCGGCCACCAGATGCGCCACGCCGACACGGCGGTGCGCCAGCTCGCGGCGCTGGCGCGCGACGACCCGACGGTGCTGGGCGTGGTCGGCCTGGTCGACAGCCGGGTCAGCACCGCCCGGGCCCTGCGGGAGCTCAACCGGGTCGGGCTGCCGGCGGTGGCACCCACCCTGTCGGCCGACGGGATGTACCAGAATTCGCGGCTCTACCTGCAGATCTCCGCGCCCAACGCGGACCAGGCGACGATGGTCGAGCGGTACGCCCGGCAGGTGCTGCGGGTGGCCGACGCGCGGGTGTACTACACCACCGGGGACGACAGCTCGCTGGACGAGGACCTGTACGTCGGCACGCTGGTCAAGGCGCTGCGGCAGCGGTTCGGCGGGCGCCTCACCGCGGTCGAGCAGTGGCGGACGGGCCACCGGCTGACCCGGGAGTGCGGCTACCGGGGGCTGCTGTTCTTCGCCGGCCGCTGGTCCGAGTTCGACGGCTTCCTGCGGGCGCTGAAGGAGTGCGGCGCCAACCCGCCGCGCCACCTCGTCGCCGACGACTCCGTCAACCGGTACATGGCCAACCCGGTCCTGCGGGCCAGCGCGCCGGGCAACGTGCCGGTGACGTACGTGTCCAAGGCCGCGCTGGCGACCTGCGCCGCGCTGGGCGCCGCGCGGGACCGCCGCGACGACGTCCGGGGCAGCTTCCTGGCCTGGGTCGGCGCGGCCGACCTGCTCCAGCCGCCGCGCTGCGGGGACGGGGACGCGCCCGTCGGCGAGCGGGTGAGCCTGGCGTTCGACGCGGCGACCATGCTGGTCCGGGCGGTGGAGAGCCTCGCCGCGCGCCTGCGCCACGCGGACCCCCGCCAGCGCTGGGAGCCGCGCGCCCTGAACCCGGTCAGCGTGCACGCCGAGGTGCTGCGGCAGAACGCCGAACAGGGCTATCCGGGCGTGGCGGGGGTGGTGCGGTTCGGCGCCGACTCGGGCGAACCGGTGGCCAAGCGCCTGTCGCTGATGCGGGTCCAGCGGGTGACCGACGTGCGGACCGCCCCGGTCGAGGTGTTCCACTGTGGCGCCGCCGACGCCGCCGGGGACGGTGCCTGCGCGGCCGGGCCCGGGCCCGCGCGGTAGGCGCCGACGTGCGCCCCGACCCCGGCGAGGTCCTGCACTTCTCGGAGGACCCGACGATCACCCGGTTCGTGCCCCACGTCGCCGCCACCTCCCGGGAGGCGGCGCCCTACGTCTGGGCGGTCGGCCCCGACCGGGCACCGGACTACTGGTTCCCGCGGCAGTGCCCCCGGACGACGGCGTAGACGGTGCCGACCACCACACCGGCCGACCGCGACCGCATCGTCGGCGCCGGCTGCGGAGAGCGGGTCCATGCCATCGAGTACGGCTGGCTGGCGGCCCTCCGCGACGTCCGGCTCTACGCCTACCGCCTGCCGGCCGACCGCTTCCGGCCGATCGGCACCCCGGTGCCGAACGCCATGGTGGCGGTCGAGCCGGTCCGGCCGCTCGGGCCGCCGGAACCTGTCGGCGACCTGCTGCGCTGCCACGCCGAGGCCGGCATCCAGCTCCGGCTCCTGGACAACCTGTGGCCCTTCTGGGACGCGGTGACCCGCAGCACGGTGGGTTTCAGCGGCATCCGGCTGCGCAACGCCCGCCCGCGCCCGCCAGGCTGACTCCCGCCCTGCCGACTCCCGCCCTGCCGACTCCCGCCCGCCCGGTCCTATTGAGCTGAGAGCGTCGGCGCTCTCAACCGCCACCGTTCGCGGGGGTGAGTCGCCTGTGCTCTCAGGTCAATAGGCGCGCGCAGGTGCCTCCCGGCGGCGGGCGCGGCGCGGCGCGGGCGGTGCGCATGCGCCGACCATGCGTTCCGCACGGGGCTCCGGTGACATCCCGAGGGTGCCGGCTGCGCGCGGGTGCCCCGAGCCTGGAGGCATGACACAGACACCCCGCACCCGCGATCGCGTCGCCCGGCCCGGGCCGGCCACGGTGATCGCCTCGTGCCTCGGCCTGGCCCTCGGCGTGGCCGCCCTCGTCGACAACGGGCCCTTCCAGCCGGCGGGGCCCAACACGCTGCTGCTGCCGCTGATCGCGCTGGCGTACCTCGGGTTCGGTGCCGCCCGCGGCGCCTTCCGACGACCTGGCTCGGCTCGGCGGCAGGTGGCCGGCGTGCTGCTCTTCACCGGGCTGGCGCTCGCGGCGCTGCTCGCGGACCCGGCCGTCGGCCGGTACGTGCTGGCCGCGGGCTTCGTCGGCCACGCCGCCTGGGACTACGCGCACCGCGACGGGTCCGTCGTGCCGCGCTGGTTCGTGGACTTCTGCGTCCCGTTCGACCTGCTGGTGGCCGTCTCGCTCGTCGTCTCGGCCGCATAGCGCCCTCGGATGCCTAGGATCGGCCGGGTGATGGACAAGGTCGTGGCGCCCCGCGCGGCCCGGCGACTGCGCCGGGCCCGCGCGGCGACCCTGCTGTCGTTGGCCACGGGCCTGTGGACCAGCCTGCTCATGCCGGGGGTCGGGCTGGTGCGGGAACCGCGCCAGCTGTGGGTCGTTCTCGGCGCGGCCGGCATCCTCGCCTTCGCGGCGGCCCAGGCGGGTGCGCTCTACGCGGCGGTCACGCCGTGGCTCGGCGACACCGCCCGGCGCCGGCTCGTCGCCGCGTTCGTCGGCGCCGCCGCGCTGTCCGTGCCGCTCGTCGGCCCGGTCGCGGGGAGCGGGTGGCCGACCTGGGCCTGGGTCGGCGCGTCGATCATCGGGACGGCACCGCTGCTCGGTCCCCGGTGGGCCGCGCTGGTGGCGGCGGCGGGGACGCTGGCGGTCGCCGTCGTCGTCGCCGTGCTCACCGGGAATTCCCTGCGCGCGTACACCCTGATCGCCGGCGTGGGCGGCGCGGCCGGCGCCGCGATCGCCTGGCTGCAGGTCTGGTTCTGGGACCTGCTGGTGCAGGCGCGGCAGGCGCAGGCCGCGCAGGCGCGACTGGCCGCCACGGAGGAGCGGCTGCGGTTCGCGCGGGACGTACACGACCTGCTCGGGCACAATTTGACGGTGATCGCGCTGAAGGCGGAGCTGGCGGCGCGGCTGGCGCCGGTGGACGCGGAGCGGGCCGGCCGGGAGGCCGCGGACGTCCAGCGGCTGGCCGCCGGGGCGCTGGCGGACATGCGGGCGGCCGTCCACGGCTACCGGGCGGTGGACCTGGCCGAGCAGCTCACCTCGGTGCAGCAGGTGCTGCGGTCCTGCGGCGTCCGGTGCACGGTCGTGGCGCCGGCGGACGCCCGTCCCGCAACCGACGACCTCGCCCCGGCCGACGCGGCACAGTTGGCCGCGGTGTTGACGGAGGCCGGCACCAACGTGCTGCGGCACAGCGCGGCCGGCTGGTGCGAGATCGGCTTCCGGCGCGACGGCGACCGGGTCCTGATGACGGTGGCGAACGACGGCGCGGGCCCGACCAGGCCCGACCCGCACAGCACGGGGCTGCTCGGGCTCGCCGAGCGGCTGGGCGCCACGGGCGGGTCGGTGCGCACCTGGCAGGACGGCGGCGTGTTCACCCTCGAAGCGGCCGTCCCGGCGGCCCGGTGATCCGCGTCCTGCTGGCCGACGACGAGGAGATGATCCGCGTCGCCCTCGCCGCGCTCCTCGGCCTCGAACCCGACCTCGAGGTGGTGGCGCAGGCCGGCGACGGGCGGGCCGCCGTCGATGCGGCCCGCGCGCACCGCCCGGACGTCGCGGTGCTCGACCTGGAGATGCCCGCCCTGGACGGGCTGGGGGCCACCGCCGAGCTCGCCGCCGCCCTGCCCTCGTGCGCCGTCGTGATCCTCACCGGCCGCGGCCAGCCGGCGCACCTGACCCGCGCGCTCGCCGCCGGTGCCCGGGGCTTCCTGCCCAAGGGCTCCCCCGGCGGCGCGCTCGCGGACGTCATCCGTCGGGTGCACGCCGGGGGCCGGTACGTCGACCCGGCCATGGCCGCGGACGCGTTGGCCGCCCCGCAGTGCCCGCTGACGCCGCGGGAGCTGGAGGTGCTGCGGCTGGCCGAGTACGGCACCCCGGTGGCCGCGATCGCGCGGGGGGCCCACCTGTCGGCCGGCACGGTGCGCAACCACCTGTCCGCCGCCGTCGCCAAGCTCGGGGTCGCCAGCCGCGCCGAGGCGATCCGCGTCGCCCGTGACAGCGGTTGGCTGTAGCCGGCCTCAGTCGCCGCGGTCAGCGCTGCGGTTCGGCCGCCAGGATCCGGTCCGGGTCGCCGGACCACTGGCCCGTGTAGTGGTCGTACGCGACGGTGTTGTCGATCGCGGAACGGTCGATGGACGCACGCGACACCACCTTGCCGGGATTCTGCGGGTCCGGCGCCGCCAGGGCCAGCAGCTTGGTGTACGGGTGCCGCGGGGTGAGGATCACGTCGTCGGCGGGACCGCGCTCGACGACCCGGCCGCGGTACAGCACCAGGATCTCGTCCGAGAAGTGCCGGGCGGTGGCGAGGTCGTGGGTGATGTAGAGGACCGCGAGCTGGTCCTCCCGCTGCAGCCGGGCCAGTAGCCGCAGCACCCCCAGCCGGATGGACACGTCCAGCATCGACACCGGCTCGTCGGCGATGAGCACCTGCGCCCCGGGCGCGAGGGCCCGGGCGATCGCGACCCGCTGGCGCTGGCCTCCGGACAGCTCGTGCGGCCGCCGGATGGCGATGTCCTCCGCGGGGGTCAGGTTGACCCGCTCGAGGGTCTCCAGCACCCGCTCGTGCGTCGCGGCCCGCCCCTTCGTGCGGCGGTGCAGCAGCAGCGGCCGGGAAATGTGGTGCTCGACCGTGTGGAACGGGTTGAGCGACGCGAACGGGTCCTGGAAGACCATCTGCACGTGCCGCCGGTACGCCGACCGGGGGACCTCGGCACCGCTTTCCTGCGTCACCTTGATCGTGCCCGAGGTGGGGTTCTCCAGCCGCAGGAGCATCCGGGCGACCGTGGACTTGCCGGACCCGGACTCCCCCACCAGCGCCACCGTGCGGCCCGGCTTGAGCGCGAACGAGACCTCGTTGACGGCGGTGAGCTGCCACCGCTTCCAGCCCTGCCGGATGGTGAACTGCTTGGTCAGGTTCGTTACCTCGACGCTCGTCACAGCGTTGCCTCCCCTGCCACGGCGTCCGCGCGGATGAAGCCGCCCCGGTCCCCGGTGAGGCTGGGGAAGGAGGCCAGCAGTTTGCGCGTGTACTCGTGGCGCGGGGCCGTGCGCAGCTCGACGGTGGGCGCGAGTTCCACGATCTCTCCCTCCCGCATGATCGCGATCCGGTCGCTGATTTCCAGCAGCAGCGGCAGGTCGTGGGTGATGAAGATGACCGCGAAGTTGAGCTCGTCGCGCAGCCGCATGATCTCGCGGAGGATGTCCCGCTGCACGACCACGTCCAGCGCGGTCGTCGGCTCGTCCATGATCATCATTTGGGGCTCGAGGAGCAGCGCCATCGCGATCATGACGCGCTGGCGCATGCCGCCGGACAGCTCGTGCGGGTAGGCCCGCAGCCGGCTCGGGTCCACCCCGACCCGCTCCAGCACCTCGGCGCTGAGCCGGCGCCGCTCCGCCCGGCCCAGCTGCGGCCGGTGGGTGCGGAGCACGTCGTCGAGCTGCGTCCGGATGGACAGCACCGGGTTCAGCGAGTTCATCGCGCCCTGGAACACCATGGACAGCTTCGACCAGCGGAACGCCCGCAGCTCCCGGTCGTGCAGGCCGAGCAGGTCGATGGTGCCCCCGTCGACGTCGTGGAAGGTCACGGAGCCACCGGTGATCCGGGCCGGCGGCCGGTGCAACCGGTTGATCGCGTACGCCAGCGTGGTCTTGCCGCAGCCGGACTCGCCGGCCAGGCCGAAGATCTCGCCGGCGGCCAGCGTGAAGCTGACGTCCCGGACCGCCCGCACGGGGTTGGCCACCTCGTAGTCGACGCACAGGCCCTCGACCGTGAGCCTGCGCTGCGCCGTCGGCCTCACGCCTCCCGCCTCCTCGCCCGCATGGTCCGGGCGTGCACCCGGGCGTTGCGCAACCTCGGGTTGATCACTTCGTCGATGCTGAAGTTGATCAGGGCAAGCCCGCACCCGAACAGCGCGATGATCAGGCCCGGCGGCAGGAACCACCACCAGGCGTTCAGTTGCAGGGCGAAGCCGTTCTGGGCGTAGAAGAGCATCGTGCCCAGCGTGGACGAGTTGGACGCCCCCAGGCCGAGGAAGGACAGGCCGGCCTCGCTCAGGATCGCCGAGATGACGGCGAAGACGAACTGCGACGCCAGCACCGGCAGCAGGTTGGGCAGGATCTCCACGCCGATCACCCGCCAGACCCGCTCCCCGCTGATCCGCGCGGCCGCCACGTAGTCGCGGTTGCGGATCGACAGCGTCTGCGCCCGCAGGACCCGGGCCGACGCCGCCCACCCCGTGATGGCCAGGACCAGCGCGATCGTCCACAGGCCCCGGCTCTCCCGGGGCACGAACCCGGAGATCACGATCACCAGGGGCAGGCCGGGGATCACCAGCATCACGTTGGAGAACAGGGAGAACGCCTCGTCGGCCAGGCCGCCGAGGTAGGCACCCAGGATGCCGAAGAACGCCGACAGCACGGTGGCCAGCACGCCGACGATCAGGCCGATCTGCAGCGAGCCCCGGGTGGCGTACGCCAGCTGGGCGAACACGTCCTGGCCGGTCTGCGTGGTGCCGAGGATGTGCCCGCCGCCCGGCGGGGTCATCCCGATGCTGTTGATCGCGTTCGGGTCCTGCACGAAGTACGGCGCCACCACCCCGAACGCCGTCACCGCGGTCACGAGCACGAGCCCGGTCATCAGCTGCGGGGTGGCGGAGGGCAGCATGAGCCGCCACCCCGCCTTCCGGCGCCCCGTCGGCACCGGGCTGGCCGGCACCTGTTGCGTCACGGTGGTGATGTTGGTCATCGCCGGTCCTCCCGCCTCATCCGCCGGACCTCGTCCGCGGGTCGATCAGGCCGTACAGCAGGTCGACGATGAGGTTCGCGCCGAGCACCGCCAGCGTGATGACCAGGAAGACGCCCTGCATGAGCGCGTAGTCGCTGTTCTCCACGGCCATGAGCAGCTTGGAGCCGATGCCGGGGTAGGAGAACACCTGCTCGGTGACGATCGAGCCGGACACCACGAAGCCGAGCGAGATCGCGAAGCCGGCGACCGAGGGCAGCACCGCGTTGCGGGCCGCGTACTGGGTCAGGATCCGCGCCTTGCGCAACCCCTTGGCGTGCGCGGTCAGCACGTAGTCCTCGGACAGCGTCGACACCATCATGTTGCGCATCCCGAGCAGCCAGCCACCGATGGAGGACACCACGATGGTCAGCGCCGGCAACGTCCCGTACCGGATCGCGGACTGGATGAAGTCGCCGTTCCAACTCGGGTTCAGCGTCACGTCGTAGCCGCCCTGGACCGGCAGCCAGCCCAGGAACGACGCGAACAGGAGCACGAACAGCAGCGCCAGCCAGAAGTACGGCACCGCGGCCAGCAGCGTGGTCGCCGGCACGAAGACGTCGAGCCACGACCCCGGCTTCCAGCCGACCAGGGCGCCGAACCCCACCCCCAGCACGAACGACATGATGGTGGCGAGCCCGACCAGGACGATCGTCCAGGGCAGCGCCTGGGCGATCACGTCGCTGACCCGGGCCGGGTAGACGCTGACCGAGATCCCCAGGTCGCCCTTCGCTAGGTTGCCGAGGTAGCTGATGTACTGGCGCCAGAGCGGCTCCGCGGTGTTGGCACCGAGGAGCAGCTCGAACGCCCGGCGGACCTCGGGCCCGGCCGAGCCGCCACGCTGCTGGAGCTTCGCCAGCAGCGTGTCGACCGGATTGCCCGGCATCAGCCGAGGGATCAGGAAGTTCAGCGTCACCGCGGCCCAGAAGGCGACCAGGTAGAAGCCGATTTTCCTAAGGAAGTACGTCACTCACTCACCCTTTTGGCGTGAGGGTGAGGAAGACCTGCGAGTTGTCGGGCGAGCCCCACACGGCCGGGAACGCGTACATGTTTTCCTTGGTCGGCCAGCCGCTGAACTTCTTGGTGTTGAACTCGCTGGTCGTGCCGCCGGTCAGCATCGGGATGTACGGCGTGTCCCGCTCGATGTTCGTCTGGATGATGTCCAGCTGCGCCTGCCGGGCGGTCGCGTCCTTCGGGTCCAGCTTGCGCAGCGCGGTCAGCGCGGCGTCGACCGCCGGGTTGGTGTAGCGGGCGTAGTTGGGGTTGGCCACCTGGCCCACCCGGGCGGTGTTGGCCGAGCCGAAGAACCAGTTGTAGAGGTAGTACGGGTCCGGCGCCGGGCCCTGGTGCAGCGAGTCGATCAGCAGCTGGTAGTTGCCCTTGCCGCGGACCTCGGTCCACTCGTTCCAGGACGTCTGCACCACGGTGAGCTTGATGCCGACGGGCTTGAGCTGCTCGGCGATCGTGTTCACCGCGGTGATGTAGTCGGTCCACCCGGTCACCACGTTCACGGTCAGGGTCAGCGGCTTGCCGCCCTTGGCGTAGACCCCGTCCGCGCCCTTGGCGTAGCCGGCGCCCTCCAGCAGCGCCGTCGCCTTCGCCGCCTGCGCCGTCATGGGGGCGACCTGGTCGGTCAGCTTGGTGGAGACCATCGCCTTGTCCCGCTCGGGCAACGCGAACCCTGGCGACATCTCCGAGGCGGTGTCCTGGAAGGCCAGCTTGTTGTACTGCGTCCGGTCCATGGCGTAGTAGATCGCCTTGCGCACCGCCACGTCGGTCTGCGGGCCCTTGCAGCCCATCGCCGCGTTCGAGCAGGTCATCAGCGCCATCTGGTTCATCGGCACGGTGATGGCCTCGTAGCCCGGGTAGTTCTTGGCCACGTTCTGGATGTCCGGCACCGGGCCGGTCTGCCAGTCGATGGTGCCGGCCTTGAGCGCGTTCGCGCCGGCCTGGTTGCCGGACAGCGAGACGAACCGGACCTTCTTCACCTTGGGTGCGCCGCCCCAGTAGCTGGTGTTGGCGGTCAGCTCGTACGCCTCGGGCTTGAACGAGCCGAGCGTGTACGGGCCGGTGCCGACGGGCTTCTCCATGACGGAGTTGGCGGCGTCGACGCTCGCCCACAGGTGCTCCGGCACGATGAACGTGCGGCCGAGCACGAACGGGCCGTCCACGTAGGCCGGCGCGGGCCAGGTGACCGTGAGGTGGGTGTCGTCGACGACGGCCACCTCGCCGTTGAAGCCGAACGTGTTGATCGTCTTCGTCTTCTTGATCAGGTTGAGCGTGAAGGCGACGTCCTTGGCGGTGAACGGCTTGCCGTCGCTCCACTTCACGCCCTCACGGGTCGTGATGGACAGCACCGTGCCGGTGTCGTTCCACTTGTACTCGGTGCCCAGCCGGGGCACCGCCTTGTCGTTCACCTGGGTGATGAAGAACAGCGGCTCGAAAATGGAGCCGATGCCGCCGATCTGGGAGGGCGAGTACGGGTTGAAGTTGATCTGGTAACCACCGGACTGGCCCGTGTAGGCGATCAGGGTGGTGGCGTCCGGGTTGTTGGCCGTGGGCGTGTCGGAATCGCCGCAACCGGTCAGCACGAGCGCGGCGGCGACCGTCACGGCCGCGCCGACCCGCATCCGGCCCGATAAGAACTTCCGGAGCATCTCGTCTCCTCCTTCGGCGTCCGCCGGGACGTCGGGCCTCGAGAGCGGGGCCGCGGTCGGCGGGCAGACGACGTTGTGTTGTAACGTTGCAAATTTTCTCGTTAGCGGGGGCCTCTTTGCCCCGCTAACTGCTTTTCCGGGGATACGACTACATACGGGTGGATCGACTACACACGAGTGGATCGACGTCGCGCCGGTCGGCCGGTCGGCGGACGTGAATATGATTGATCGACGCCACACTATGGTCCTATTCGCCCGCCGTCAAACCCCTGCCAGGCCCTGCACCCGCTTCGTTATCGACCTGGCATCGACCGTGCCGCACCGGTCGCGCCCGGGCGGTCCCCCACCCCCGGCGGGCGACCGCGCGCCGGGTCAGCCGGCGAACGGGGTGGGCGGCGGCACCTCGCTGAGCAGCCGCCGGGTGGTGGCCAGGCCCCACTCGTCCAGGTCGGCGATCCGATCCGAGCTGGCCCGCAGGCCGCCGTAACGGGCCACCAGCGCGGCCCACTCCGCCCGCCGCTCCACCGCCGGACGGACGATCAGGCAGTCCGGATCGTTGACCCAGAAGCGCCCGTGCTGCCACGCCCGCGCCACCGTGGCCAGCGTCGCGCTGCGCTGGCCGGGCTGGGTGACGTCGCCGCGGTCGGGCTCGTAGTGCGGCGCGGTGTCCGGCGACACCCGCATCGCGTCGAAGAGCCCGACGCTGGGCAGCACCGGCGCACCGCAGCCGAGCAGGTACGAGTCCGGCCCGATCGCGTCGCGGATGAGCTGGAGGCCGGCGCGGTAGCCGGCCACGGCGTCGAGCCCGCCGTGCCGGGACCCGGTCACCGCGCCGGCGTACAAGAAGTCGATTTTGAAGTAGTCGATCCCGCTCTCGGCCAGGCCGCCGAAGACCCGCCGCAGGTAGCCGGCCGCCCCCGGGTGGGTGGCGTCGAGCCCGTAGAGCGGCTGGTCGTACCACTGGCCGGCGGGGGTCGGGGCGCCGTCCGGAGCGCCGATCAGCCACTCCGGGTGCTCGCGGGCCAGCACGCTGCCCGCCGCCACAGCGAACGGGGCCACCCAGATGCCGGCGCGGCGGCCGGCGCCCCGGATGCGCCGGATCGGCTCGTCGAGCGAGGCGAACCGGTCCGACAGCAGCAACCAGTCCCCCACCTCCGCCTCCCAGCCGGCGTCGATCTGGACGACGTCGACCGGCAGGTCGGCGCCGCCGAGGGCGGCGACGTTCTCGGCGATGTCGGCCTCGGTGACGTCGCGGAAGTAGTGGTACCAGGAGCACCACACCGTCGGCGCCGGCCGGACCGGGCCGACGCCCGCCTTGCCCGCGAACCCGGTGGCCCAGCCGGCCAGGGCGGCGTCCAGGGGCCCGTCGAGGGCCAGCTGGTCGACCGGGCCGTCGGCGCTGACCAGCAGCTCACCGCCGGCCAGCGTCGCGCGGATCGAGGGCACGGCCTCCGGGGCGCTCGCGGCGAACACCCGCACGGGCCCGCCGTCACCCGGGTCCACCGCCAGCAGGCCCTCGCCCTGGAAGCCCGTGTCGGGCGCGGGCGTCTCGGGCCGGTACGAGCCCTGCCGCCGGTCGGCCGAGTCGGGCCGGGGGCTGGTGGCGGCGGCCGGGTACGTGCCGGTGGGCGACCACGACTGCCAACCGTGCTCGAAGACCCGGGCGCGCTCGGCGTCGATGGGCAGGGCGGCGACTTGATCGAAGACCATGACAGTGTATCCAAAGGCCCGCCGCACGCGCTGTCAACGACAAAGCGCGCGAACCGCTCCCCGCCCGGCCCGTCAGGCCAGCGTGGCGACGTAGACGGTGTTGGTCGACTCGCGCCCCTGCAGGGGGTTGTCGAAGGCCACCACGTGCGCCGCCGCGGCGCCGAAGACCTCGGTCAACAGGGCCGTGAAGCCGTCGTCGGGCGGGTCGTTCGACCACAGGCCGAAGACGCCGGCCGGGTGCAGGTGCCCGGCGAGCCGGCGCAGGCCGGCGGGCTCGTAGAACGCCGCGTGGCGCGGGTGCAGCAGGTGCCGCGGGCTGTGGTCGATGTCCAGCAGGACCGCGTGGAACCGCCGGCCGGCCGCGTCCGGGTCGAAGCCGGCGCCCGCGGCGCACGCGAAGAAGTCCGCGTGCACCAGCCGGCTGCGCGGGTCGGTGGCCACGCCGCCCGCGAACGGCAGCAGGTCGCGCCGGTGCCACCCGATGACCTCGTCCAGCGCCTCCACCACGATCATCGACCGCACCCGGGGATCCGCCAGCGCGGTCCGCGCCGTGTAGCCCAGGCCCAGACCGCCGACCACCACGTCCAGCTCGCCGCCGGTCAGGCTCGCCAGGCCGAGCCGGGCCAGCTCGATCTCGGCGACCGGGAACAGGCTCGACATCAGGTACTCGTCGCCGAGCTTCACCTCGTACACGTCGACATCCAGCAGCGGGTCGCGCCGGCGCCGCAGGCTGATCTCGCCCATCGGCGTCTGCCGCCAGGCCAACTCCTGGAACCGCACACTCACGCGATCACCTCGCTCCGCTCGGCGATGCGTTCGCGGGGCACTGAGCCCATGGCTCGCTCGCTCCGCTCACTCACGCGATCACCCCGCTCCGCTCGGCGCCGGCGGGCGGCCCTACCCCGTGGCCGGTTCACCGTAGACGATGCCCCGGCCGTTCATGCCGAAGTAGACCCGGCCGTACACCCGCGGGTCCGCCTGGATCACCGTCGGCCCGCCGTACTGGTGCTGGTCGTCGTTGATCCGCAGCCAGGTGGCACCGCCGTCATCCGAGCGGTAAAGGCCGGTGACGCCGAGCGGCGGGGCGCCCCACAGGAAGAGCGCCGGGGTGCTCGCGCCCGGTGCCGCCCTGCCGACCGAGAAGTGGGTGACCACGAGCCCGGCCGGGCCGGCCCGGCGCCAGGTGGCACCGAAGTCGGTGCTGTGCCACAGCCCGTTCCCGCCCAGCGGCAGCCACACCTCGCCGGCCGCGCCGAAGTTCACCACCGGCCGGACGGTGCCCGCCGGCAGGCCGGTCTCCAGGCCGGGCCGCGCCGAGTAGGTGCGGCCGCCGTCGGTGCTGGTGTAGAAGACACCGCCGGCGTACGCGTAGAACGTCGCCGGTTGGACCCGGTCCGCCGCCACGCCGGTCCGGCCGGTGAGCCCCGTCGGCGCGACCCAGGTGACGCCGCGGTCGCGGGAGGCGCGCGGGCCGCCCGACCCGCTGGGCGGATTCCAGACGACGTGCTCGCCGGAGGCGTCGACGGCCACGCTGCCCCCGCTGCCGCTCGTCGGCCCGGCGCCGGGCACGCAGGTGGCGAACTTGCGCCAGGTCCGGCCCTGGTCGCCTGAGTAGGCGCCGTTGCCGCACCCGTCGGCGAACGTGGCCTCGTTGCGGCCCACCCGGACGAGCACGTCCGGGTCCTGGCCGGCCCAGTCGATGCTGTTCAGGTTGCTGAACACCGGTTCGCCGAACATCGGCTGGGGCCTGGTCAGGTCGTCGTGCCGGAAGCCGTTGATGTCGCCCAGGCCGCTGAGCAGGTGCGCGCCCCGGGTGGGGCTGGCCAGCGCCAGCACGGCGGTCTCCTCGATGCCCTGCGCCTCGATGTACCAGGTCGGCGCCCGGTTCGCGGTGACCTTGGAGATGTCGTCGGTGGCCCAGATCGTCGCGCCCGTGCCGTACATGACGTGCTCCGGGTCGGTCGGGTCGATCAACGCCGCCGCCATCCACCAGCCGAACTTGACCATGCCGGGGATTGGCGAGGCGGCGCCGTAGGCGGGGGTCCGGGGCGCCCAGTTGAAGCTGAGCCACGGCACCGGCGTGCCGTCGCGGGTGGCGGCCCGCTCCACCCGGTGGCCCCAGAAGCCGCCGGTGCCGGCGGGCGAGGACAGCTGGGAGACGTCCTTCCAGCTACGGCCCCCGTCGCGGGACAGGTACATGCTGTCGATCGCCGGCCCGGGGTCGCGGTCCAGCGAAACGACGATCACCCGGTTCGGGTCGCGGGGGTCGACGGTGACGGCGCAGAAGCCGCCCGGCGGCCAGGCCTGCGGCGTGTGCGGCCGGGGCATGGAGTTGCCGGCGCCGGGCGTGATGTCGGTCCAGACCCCCGTCCGGCTGGCGTACCGGTAGACGGCCCCGTACCGCACGCCGTACGGGCCGGGGCTGTCGCCGTAGGTCACGTACAGGGTGCCGTTGCCGGCGAGGACCGCCCGCATCGGCTTCGGCACGGCGCTCTGCGGCGGCTGGCCCTCGACGAGCTGGCCGGCCCGCCAGCCCGCCGGCTGGCCCGGCAGCGCCAGCCAGGTCGCGCCGCCGTCCACGGTGCGGTAGATGCCGTTCCCCGCGTTCAGGCCGACGTAGGCGGTGCCGCTGCGGCGCGGGTCGAAGAGCACGAAGGCGATCCCGATGCCGTCGGGGGTGCTGGCCACCGGGAAGCTCGCCACTTTTGTCCAGGTCCGCGCGTTGTCGTCGCTGCGGTGGAGGCCGTCGGTGCGCGTCCCCATGAGCAGCTGGCTCGGGCGGAACGGGTTCACCGCCAGGCGCTCGCCCAGGTTGCGGCCGAGCGCGTTGGCGCCCATCCGGAACGGCGTGGGGTGGACGCTGAACGTGGCCCCGCGGTCGGTGGAGACGAACATCGCGGCGGCGCCGCTGGTGTACATGCCCTGGGCCAGGTAGAGCCGGTCCGGGTCCGTCGGGTCCAGGGCGATGCTCTCGGTGCCCTGGAGGTTGTAGTTCGCCGCGCTGTTGAAGTCGGTCAGCGGGACCCACCGGTCCGCGGCCGCGTCCCAGCGGTACGCGCTGCCGATGTCGGTCCTGGTGTACCGGACGCCCGGCGCCGTCGGGTGTGCCACGATGCCGGTGATGAACCCGCCGCCGGTGATGTTGACGGACCGGAAGGCGTACGGGCCGGCCGCGGACGCGGCATCCCCCGCCCCCGCCGCCGCGGCTGCGCCGTCCGCGGCCGGCACCGGGGCGCCGCCTGGCCGGGCGATTGCCGGCACGGCGGAGGCGAGCACGGCCAGCGCGGTGATCGCGGCGACGGACCAGGTGCGGGACATGAACATCGTCGCCTCGCTTCGACCTGCGGTGGCGCTACCGGGCAACCAATAGCATCGGGAAACTTCGATAGTTACCGGCAGGCTACGGAGTCCGACCAGCCGCGGGCAAGCGGGACTGCGCGCCGGCGGGCGTTCCGACACCCATTCCTTCTCTCTTTCGTGATTCCTTTCGGGCCAGTTGGTCACCGAACGGGTGGCCGCGCCGGTTCGGGCACCTTCGGGACCGGTCGCACCGGGTACCGTGCCCCTCCGGAACGTCGAGGCGGACCGTCCCGTCGGCCCCGCTTCGCGGATGCGCGATGGTGGCCGGGCGCGCGTAGCCTCATACGTGGCGGGCCGATTACCGGGGGCGTTGGCCCACCAGTGACGCCAGCGTGCTCGGGCACACCGCCCGGGCCAAGATCGAGGAGACCGGCGCCGATGCCCGATCAGTACTCCCGGCGGTCCTTTCTGGCCGGTGTGCTGGCCTGCGGCACGGTTTCCGCGTCCGCCAGCTACCTGCTCCTCGGCCCGGACGCCGAGGGCGGTCGCACGCCGGAGCCCACCCCGTCGGCGTCCGCCCCGCCGCCGCCCGGCGTCATCGAGCTGCGGGTGGCCACCGGGCAGGACGCGATCGGCGCCCGCCAGCTGCTCTTCGACATGTGGAACATGGCCAATCCGGGCGTTCAGGTGCGTCCATACCGGATCGACAGCGGCACGAGTGACGAGCGCACGGTCATGCTGGAGCTGGCCCGCCTCGGCCAGGCGGACGTCGTCAACCTCGACGTGATCCACATTCCGGAGTTCGCCCGCAAAGAGCTGATCACCCCGATCACCCTGCTGAACAGTGCCGACTTCCTCGAATCGACCCGCCGGCCGAGTGAGGTCGCGAACGATCCCGGCAAGTTCTGGGCGGCACCGTTCAACACGGACGTCGGCATGCTCTTCCAGCGGCTGCCCGGCGGCGGCCGCGCCGGCACGGAGCCGTCCCTGTCCGATGTGATCGATGGCGTGGCGGACCGCTCGGGAGATTTCGTCGGCCAGTTGCGACCCACCTCGTCGGCCTCCGACGAGGCGTTCGTGATCAACGTCCTCGAACACGCGATCGCCGTGGAGGACACCATCCTCTCGCCGGATGGCACGATCTCCTTCGACCTCGGCCTGTGGCGCAAGGCGCTGGGGCCGCTCCAGCGGGCGCTGGCCGCTGGCCGGATCACCTCGACCGCCACCGAAGACGAGAGCGTGGCGCAGTTCGACAGCGGAAACCGGCGGTACATGCGCAATTGGCCCACCCGATTTCGCCAGCTGCGGCCGGCGAACCCGGCCGGGCCGGATCGGGAGGTGCGGGTGGGTCCGCTACCGGTCGGCATCCTCGGCGGCCAGAGCCTCGCCCTGGTCGCCCGATCCGAGGCGACGCCGGCGGCCGTGTACGACGTCCGGGCCGCCCACGCCCTCCGGGTCATCAACTTCCTCACCGACGTACCGGCGCAGATGATCCTCGCCACCCACGGTTGGGCGCCGACCCGCATCAAGCCGTACAGCGACCCGACGCTGAACCGCCTCATCCCGCACATACAGGCGATGCGGGACGCGGTGGAGAAGGCGCGGCCCCGCCCCCGGCCGCTGCGGCAGGAGTACGTGAAGTTCTCCGACGTCGTCCGGCGGCACGCCTTCGCCTACCTGCACCAGGGCAAGGAGCTGCCGCCGGCATTCGTGACCGAGATGAAGGCGGCGCTGTCGTGAACCGCCACGCGCGAGGAGGCCCGCGGTGATGGTCGAGTCGTGGCAGGTGCCGCTGCTGGTCATGGCGAGCATCATCGTGCTCGAGCTGGTGGTCGGCGCGGCGTTGCGCCGGTGGAACAGCACCGCCGCCCGCCAGGCCATGCGCACCGGCGCCCTCGGGCTCCTCGCCGTCCTGGTCCTCGGGGTCGGCGTGAGGACCCTGGGGCCGGACCTGGCGGACCAGCTGGCGAGCGTCGCCGCGGCGGTGGCGACGATCGTCGCGCTCTGGCTGACGTACCGTTCCTTCCAGGCGTCGCAGTCCGGCGGTTCGGCCGGCGACCCGCCCCCGGACGCCGGGCCGCCGGCCCCGCCGACCCCACCCCCGCCGCCCCGGCCGCCGGCCAGCGACAACCCGGCGACGCTGGCCGACCGGTCCACCAGCACCACGTCCTAGCCGCCACGCCGCCGCGCCGGGCACGGGTTTCGGCGCCGACCAGTACGGGGTATCGAGACGGCCCATCCCCCTTGGAGGTCCACCGTGCGCAGAGGCTCTTCGATTGGCGCGTTCATCATCATCGTCTGGCTGTTGATCGGCCTCCTCGCCGCGATCCAACGCGGCTATTTCAAGGATTCCGACACCAACTGCGCGGAGGCCGGCGCCATTGCGCTCACGGTCATCGCCGGGCCGCTGAACTACGTCGGGCTCAACCCGAAGATCGACTGCGAGCTGCCGCAACCTTCCGAATAGTCCACCCCGCCCGGGTGAATGTCGCCACCGCGGGGCCGCCGACCGGACGGCCGCCCCGCGGTAGCGAACGAACACCGGCTCAGCGCGGCCACCCGCCAGTCTCAGCCCCGCGACGGTTCAGCCGATAGGACGCCGTGTCCCTTACCCCCGCACCCCCCGGCGCCACGGGCACGGTCCACGTGGGCCGGCAGGCGGTGTACGACCGCGCCCGCGAGATCGTCGGCTACGAGCTGCTGTTCCGCCGCGACGCCGCCGCGGTCACGGCCACCGAGCGCGGCTCGGATGCCACCAGCCAGGTGATCATCACGTCGATCACCGAGATCGGGCTGGGTGCCCTGGTCGGCGACCGGCGGTGCTTCCTCAACCTCACCCGGGACTTCCTGGTCGGCGACCTACCGCTGCCGTTCGGGCCGGACCAGATGGTCCTCGAGGTGCTGGAGGCGCTGCACATCGACGACGAACTCGTCCGCGGCGTCGAGCGGCTGGTCGACAAGGGCTACGTGATCGCGCTCGACGACTTCGTCTGCGGGCAGGGTTACGAACGCCTCCTCGGGCTGGCCAGCCTCGTCAAGATCGACGTGCTGGAGGCCGACACGGCCGACGTGCTGGCCGCGGTCACCGCCTGTCGGCGCTTCCCGCACCTGCGGCTCGTGGCCGAACGGCTGGAGACCGACGAGCACGTGCGGTTTGCGATGGACGCGGGCTTCGACTACTTCCAGGGGTACGCCCTGGGGCGCCCGGAGGTGGTGTCCGTCGCCGCGCTCGCGCCGCCCCGGCTGCGCGGGATCGAGCTGCTCGGCCTCCTTGTCGACAACAATCTCCCGGCCTCCCAGCTCACCTCGCTGATCATCAGTGACGCGGCGCTGAGCGTCCGGATGCTCGCCGCGGCCAACGCCGACGCGCTGGGGCTGCCCGTGCAGATCTCCTCGGTGCAGGAGGCCATCCTGCTGCTCGGCGGCGCCCGCCTGCGCGACTGGACCGCCCTCATGCTGGCGAGTGACTCCCTGGCCGGGGCGGCACCCAAGCAGCACTCCGGCGCGGCGATCGGGCGGGCCCGCCGGTGCCAGAAGCTCGCCGAACGCCTCGGCGTGCCGGCCGAGTCCGCGTTCGCGGTCGGGCTGATCTCGGCGGTCGCGGAGACGCTCGACGAACCCGCGGCCGTGCTCGCCCCGCGCCTGTCGCTCAGCGACGAACTCACCGAAGCGCTCGTCCACGGCACCGGACCCCTGGGCGAACTGCTGTCGCTGGTCACCGCGTACGAGGCGACCGACCCGCCCGCCGCCTGAGCGGTCAGGTCGTCGCCGGGCACGCCGACCGTCAGGTTGCCGTGCGTCGCCGGCATAATACTCTCCCACCCACCGCCGCCGCCAATTGAGCTAACGCTAATGGCTGAATAATCAGGCTGATATCGGCGGCGAATGCGATCACGACAGCGCGATCGTAGTATCGAGATCCGCCATTGTAATGGCCGGGCGGCGGGGCTCGACCGAGCGGGGCAGAGGGAACATGACGACTAAACTTGGCGGCGCCGATGGCGCGCCTCGGCAATGTGCATGGAACGGCGCCGTCACCGGATACCCGGATGACGCGACAATCGTGGAGTTGTTCGCCCGGCAGGTCGACCGCGCGCCGGACGCGATCGCCGTGGCGGGCGGCGGCCGGCAGTTGACCTACGCGGAGCTGGCCGCGTGGTCGGACAGGTTGGCCGCGCACCTCCTGGCCGCCGGGGTCAGGGCCGGCGAGTTCGTCGGGCTCCTCGGTGAGCGGGGGCTGACCGCACCCGTGGGGATGCTCGGCATCCTCAAGGCCGGCGGCGTCTACGTGCCGCTCGACCGCGCCGACCCGGTCGCCCGGCTGCGGATGCTCGTCGACGAGCTGGCCATCAGCCGGACCGTCACCATGCCGGGCTGCGGCGGGCTGCTCGACCGCGTCCCCGGCCATGCCGTCGCCGACACCGAGGCGGGCCCGGCGGTGTCGCCGCCCCCGATCGACGCTGACGGCGGGGCCGCCGCGTACGTCATGTTCACCTCGGGCTCGACCGGCACGCCGAAGGGCGTCGCGGTCCCGCACCGGGCGGTGGCCCGCCTGGTGGTCGATACCGACTTCGTCCGGATCACGCCGGCGGACAGCGTGGCGAACACCGGCCACCACTCCTTCGACGCGTCGGTGTTCGAAATCTGGGGCGCACTCCTCAACGGCGCCCGCTTGGTGATCGTCGAGCAGGAGACGCTGCTCGATCCGCACCGGCTGGCGAGCGCGCTGGAACAGGAGCGGATCAGCGTTTTGTGGCTCTCCGCCGGGGTGTTCCACCAATGCGCCCGGGCGATACCGACGATGTTCCGGGACCTCCGCTGCCTCATTTCCGGCGGTGACGTCCTCCTTCCCGACCTCGTCCGCGAGGTGCTGCGCGCCGGCGCGCCCGGCAGCCTCATCAACGGGTACGGACCGACCGAGAACACGACGTTCTCGACGACCCACCGGGTGACCGCGGTGCCGGCGGGCACGGCGCGCGTGCCGATCGGCCGACCCATCGCCAATTCGACGTGCTACGTGGTGCGCGCCGACGGCTCGCTGGCCGACGTGGCGGAGGAGGGCGAGATCGTGGTCGGCGGCGACGGCGTCGCCCTCGGCTACGTCAACCACCCCGAGCTGACCGCGGAGCGGTTCGTTCCGGACCCGTACGGCCGGCGGCCGGGTGCCCGGCTGTTCCGCACGGGCGACCGGGGGCGGTGGCTGCCCGAGGGGGTGCTCGACTTCCTCGGCCGCACCGACCGCATGATCAAACTGCGCGACTTCCGGATCGAGCTGGACGAGGTGGAGGCGGTCCTCGCCACGCACCCGCAACTCGGGGCCGCCGCCGTGACCACGACCGGCGACCACCCGTTGACGCGGACGATGGTCGCCTTCTACACGCCGCGCGGCACCGCGGACGCGCCGACGCCCGGCGAGCTCCGGGCGTTCCTGGCCCAGCAGCTGCCGGCGTTCATGCTGCCCGGCCGGTACCTGCCCGTCCAGCGGCTGCCGCTGACGGCGACCGGCAAGGTGGACCGGGCGCTGCTGGAGCGCGGCACGGGCGGGGTGGCGCCGCCGGCCGCCCGGCCGGGCCGCCGCCCGGAGACCCCCGTGCAGGTCGGGCTGGCCCAGCTGTGGACGGAGACCCTGGACGTCGACGAGGTCACCCTGGACGACAGCTTCTTCGAGCTGGGCGGGAACTCGCTGCTGGCGGCCCGGGTCTTCGCCCGGTTGCGGGACACCTTCGGCATCGCCCCCGAGCAGGGCCGCTTCCTGACCCGCCGGCTGCTCGCCGACCCGTCGCTGGAGGCGTGCGCCGAGGCCGTCCAACAGGCCCGCATCAACCTGCTGCGGCACGACGAGGTGGGGCACGACGTCGACTTCCAGCGGGAGGCCGCCCTCACCGTGCCGGTCCGGGTCGAGCCGTCGGCGCCCGACCCCGACGGCGAGGTGCTGCTGACCGGCGCCACCGGGTTCCTCGGCAGCTACCTGCTGCGCGAACTGCTCAACGCCACCCGGGCCCGGGTGCACTGCCTGGTGCGGGCGCCCGACGTCGCCGGGGCGCTGCACCGCCTGAGCGCGGCCCAGCGCCGCTACGGCCTCGGCGACCTCCCGCGGGACCGGGTGGTGCCGCTCGTCGGGGATCTGGGCCTGCCGCTGCTGGGGCTGGCCGAGGAGGCGTTCGACCGGTACGCGCGCGAGCTGGGGCTGATCATGCACGCGGCGGCATACGTCAACTTCACCTACCCGTACGCCCACCTCGCCAAGGTGACGGTGGCCGGCACCCGGGAGGTGATCCGGTTGGCGGGTCGGCACCGGGGGGTGCCGGTGCACTTCGTCTCCACCCTCGCGGTCCTCGCGGGCTTCGCCGGAACGCGGCGCCGGGTGGTCACCGAGGATCTCCCGCCGGCGTACCCGGAGCGCCTCTACATGGGCTACCCGGAGACGAAGTGGGTGGCCGAGACAATGCTCCGGCACGCCGCCGACGCCGGCCTGCCGGTCAGCGTCTACCGGCCGTACGAAATCTCCGGCGACCTGCGCGACGGCCAGTGGAATCTGGAGAGCGCCACCTGCGCCCTGTTCCGCATCATCGCGGACACGGGCGCGGTGCCGGACATCGACCTGCCGCTGGACCTCGTGCCGGTGGACCTGCTGGCCAGGCAGATGGTGCACATCGCGCGCACCCGGACAGCCGCCACCAGCACGTACCACCTGGCGAACGACCGGCCGGCGATGCTGGCCGACATGGCGGACCGCCTGCGCGCGCACGGTTATCCGGTGCGGACCCTGCCGCTCGACCGGTGGGTGGCGGACGCGGTGCGGCTGGCCTGTGACCGCCCGGAGCACCCGTTCACGCCGTTCATCCCCCTGTGGGTCGACCGCAGCCCGGCCAGCGGCCTGGTGGTGAAACAGATGTACTTCGGCTCGCTCTTCCCCGAATTCGGCCGGGACAACGCCCGTGCCGCGCTCGCCGGTGCGGACCTGGAGCTGCCGCCGGTCGACGCCGGCCTGCTGGACCACTACGTGCGGTACTTCCAGCGGTGCGGGTTCCTGCCGCCGCCGCCCGGCCGGGACTGAGCCCCGTGTCGTGGTCGCTGCCGCGGCTCGCCGTCGTCCTGGACTTCGGCGCCGCCAGCCCGATGAGCGTGCTCGCGGCGGCGCGCGGACTCGCCGAGATCGTCTTCCTGTGCGACCGGGACCTGCCCTACGTGCGGTCCCGGTTCGACGACATCGCCGCGCTCGCGGCCGTCGAGGACGTCACCGGCCTCGCCGACGCGGCGGTCGGGGACCGGCTGGCCGCGCTGCGCCCGGCCGGCGTCACGACCTTCAGCGAGCGGCAGATCGTCCGGACCGCGGCGCTGGCGCACCCGCTCGGGCTGGCGTACCACAGCCCGGTGACCGCGCTGGCGCTGACGGACAAGTTCGCCCAGCGGCAGGCGCTGGCGGCCGCCGGGGTGCAGCACACCCGGTGCCGGGTGGTGCGGGCCGGCGACGACATCCCCGCCGCGGCGGCCGAGGTGGGCCTGCCGGCGGTCCTCAAGCCGCGCAGCGGCGCCGCCAGCGCGTACAGCTGCCGCGTCGACACCGCCGGCGAGGCGGCGGCCCGGATGCGCGAATTCGCCGCCCACCGCCCGGCGTCGCCGCCCGCCGAGTTCGTCCTGGAGGAGGTCCTGGCAGGAGATTCGACGGCCGCGGGGCCGGACTGGGCGGACTACGTTTCGGTGGAGTCGGTGACCTCCGGCGGCGTCGTCCACCACGTCGAGGTCACCGGCAAGTTCCCGCTCGCGCCGCCGTTCCGGGAGACCGGGTACGTCATCCCGGCCACCCTCGACGACGCCACCCGGCGGGCGGTGCTGGCCCTGACCACCGCGGCGCTGGCGGCGCTGGGCGTCCGCGACGGGGCCAGCCATGTGGAGGTCAAGCTGGGCCCCGCCGGCCCGCGCATCATCGAGCTGAACGGCCGGGTCGGCGGCTACGTCGCTGACATCCTCCGCCGGGCCAACGGGGTGGACCTGGTGCGGGCGGCGCTCATGGCCGCGCTGGGCCGGGCGCCCGACCTGCCGCTCGTCGCCGGGCGCTACCACCGCCACGCCTTCCAGTACTTCCTGACCCCGCCGATGACAGGCGGGATACTGCGCCGGCTCGACGGCGTGGAGCGGCTCACCGACCAGCGCGGGATCCAGGCCGTCGAGATCTTCAAGCAGGTCGGTGATCACGTCGACTGGCGGGACGGGACGCTGGCGTACGTGGGCATCGTGCACGGCTCGGCCCCGGATCACCGGGCGGTGCTGGACCTCGTCGGACTCATCCACCGCACGCTGCGCATCGAGTACGGCGCCCCCGCGGCGGGACCGGAACACCCCCCGTCCAACACTCAAGGTGGTAGCGTCACGACATAGCGTGATCAAGACGCCGCGATGCGTAGGGAATCAGCAATGTCGCCAACGCGCATGGACGTTGCCGAGACGACGGCTGAGTCCGCGACCACCGAGCGCACGTCGGGGCCCGCCGCGGGAGGTCCAGCGCTCGGTCCGGCCCTGGCGGCGGCGGTCGGCCTGTCGCTCGTCCTCGCCGTGCTCGCCGTGCTCGGCGCCCGGGCGGAACGCACCGAACTGCGCGACTGGGTCATCCTGGCGTTGGTCGGCGGCAACACGGCGATCCTGGCCGGCTTCGGGACCGTCGCGACGCGCCGGGCCGCCGGGCTGGAACGCGACCGGCGGGCCGCCGAGAACGAGATGCGCGCCAGCCACAACCAGCTCCAGGAGCTGATCGACCACACCTCGGCGAACATCTACATGAAGCGCGTGGACAACGGCCGGTACCTGCTGGTGAACCGCGAATGGGAACGCCTGTTCAAGGTGCGGCGCGAGGAGGTGGTCAACCTGACCGATCACGGCGTCTTCCCCACCGGGCTGGCCGACCAGCTGCGGGCCAACGACCTCGCGGTGGCCGGCCGCCGCAAGCCGGTGCAGTACGAGGAGACGGCCGGCACCGACGCCGGCGAGCGCACCTACCTGTCGGTGAAGTTCCCGGTGTTCGATGCGACCGGAACGCCGTACGCCGTGTGTGGCATCTCAACGGACATCACGGAGCGCAAGCGGGCTGAGGAGGAGATCCGGCACCTCAATGCCGACCTGGAGGCGCGGGTCCGCGAACGGACGGCCGAGCTGGAGGCGTCCAACGGCGAACTCGACGCCTTCGCCTACTCCGTCTCGCACGACCTGCGCGCGCCGCTGCGCTCGCTGCACGGCTTCAGCGACGCACTCATCGAGGACTACGACAGCGTCCTGGACGACACCGGGCGAGACTACCTGCGCCGGCTGCAGAGCAACGTCAAGCGCATGGGCCGGATGATCGACGACCTGCTCGACCTGTCCCGCGCCACCCGGGCCGAGCTGCACCGGGACGACGTGGACATCACCTGCCTGGCCCAGGAGCTCTTCGTCGAACTGGCCGGCCTGGACCCGCACCGCACGGTCCGGACCAGGGTCGCCGACGGGCTGTGCGCCTCCGGCGACCGCCAGCTGCTGCGGCTGATGCTGCAGAACCTCCTGGCCAACGCCTGGAAATTCAGCGCGAAGCGGCCCGACGCCACCATCGAAGTCGACCAGGTCGACCGGGACGGCGGCCGGTTCTTCGTCGTGCGGGACAACGGGGCCGGCTTCGACATGCGGTACGCGGACAAGCTGTTCACCGCCTTTCAGCGCCTGCACGCCACGTCCGACTTCGAAGGCACCGGCATCGGCCTGGCCATCGTGGCGCGGATCGTGCACCGGCACGGCGGCCGGATCTTCGCCGAGGCGGCGGTGGACTCCGGCGCCGCGTTCTACTTCAGCCTCAAGCCGGAATCGGGGGGTCTCGCGTGAACGACCGCAACATCCTGCTGGTGGACGACAACCCCGACGATGTCGCGCTCACGCTGCGCGCGCTGGAACGCAACAACATCGGCAACCCGGTGGACGTCGCGCTCGACGGGGAGGAGGCACTGAACTACCTGCTGCCCGCCGACGGCGCCGGCAAGGTCCCCGCGCTGATCCTGCTCGACATCAACCTGCCGAAGGTCACCGGCCTGGAGGTGTTGAAGGCGATCCGGGGCAACGAACGCACGCGGCTGCTGCCCGTCGTGGTGCTCACCACGTCCAATGAGGAACGCGACATCGTCGAGAGCTACGCGCGCGGCGCCAACAGTTTCGTCCGGAAACCTGTCGTGTTCCGGGAGTTCCAGGAGGCCGTCCGTGTACTCGGCCTGTACTGGCTGCTGATCAACCAGTCGGCGGCGCCGCAGCGGGGGGCCTGACGCATGGATCCGATCCGCCTGCTGCTGGTCGAGGACAATGACGACGACGCCGTCCTCATCGTCAACCGCCTGCGGCGGGACGGGTTCACGGTGGAGTACGACCGGGTGGAGAGCCCGGCCGCGATGGCCACCGTGTTGCGCGGCCGGCCCCCGGACGCGGTCATCTCGGACAACCGAATGCCGGCGTTCGACGCCGAGGCGGCGTTGCGCCTGGTGCACTCCAGCGGGCTCGACGTGCCGTTCATCGTCGTCTCCGGCCAGATCGGCGAGGAGGCCGCCGCGGCGCTGATGCGGCTCGGCGCCCACGACTTCGTCCTGAAGGGCAGCCTGACCCGCCTGGCGCCGGTCGTCGAACGGGAGCTCGCCGAGGCCCGCCGGCGCGACGAGCGGCGCCAAGCGTTGGCCGCGCTGCACAGCAGCGAGGAACGCTTCCGGCTGGTCGCCGAGCACCTCCAGGACATCGTGTTCCGGCACCGGCTGGAGCCGCAGCCGGCGCTCGAGTACATCAGCCCGGTGGCGAGTGACCTGACCGGCCACGAACCCGACCGGTTGTGCGCCGACGTGCGCCTTCTCTTCGCCGCCGTCGAGGAGGAGGATCGCTCGCTCATGGAGCAGTCGTGGCGCGCACCGCCGGAGGAACCGCTGATCCTGCGCTTCCGCCGGCCCGACGGCAGCCCGGCGTGGCTGGAACAGCGGACCGTCGGCATTCGCGACTCCGCGGGGCGGCTCGTCGCCGTCGAGGGCATGCTGCGCGACGTCACCGGCCAGGTCACCGCGTCGGCGGAACGCCAGGAGCTGGAACGCCGGCTGCGGCAGGCGGAGCGCCTGGACTCGCTCGGCCAGCTCGCCGGCGGCATCGCGCACGACTTCAACAACCTGCTCGGCGTCATCAGCGGCCACGCCGGGCTGGCCCTGGAGACGCTCGAGCCCGGCCACCTCGCCGCCGCCGACCTGCACGGCATCAGCCAGGCGGCCGACCAGGCCGCGCGCCTGACCCGCCAGCTGCTCATCTTCAGCCAGCTCCAGCCGAGCCAGCCCGAGACCATCGACCTGAACGCCGTCGTCGCCGACACGGAGCGCCTGCTCCGCCGCACCATCGGGGAAGACCTCGAATTCGTCACCGAGACCGAGCCGGACCTCGACTACGTCACGATCGACCAGGGCCGGCTCGAACAGATCATCCTGAACCTCGTGATGAACGCCCGGACGGCGATGCCCGACGGCGGCCGGCTGACGATCGCGACGGCGACCGCGACGGCGGCCGATCCGCTGTGGCGCGACGGCGATGTCGCGCCCGGCCGGTACGTGCGCCTGACGGTCGCCGACACCGGCTGCGGAATGCCCCCCGAGGTGGTCCAGCGGGCCTTCGAGCCGTTCTTCACGACCAAGGGGCACGGCCGCGGCAGCGGCCTGGGGCTGGCGACCGTGTACGGCGCCGTCAAGGAGGCCGCGGGCGTCGTCCGGCTGTCGTCGGCGCCCGGCCAGGGCACGACGATCTCCGTCTACCTGCCGTCGGCCGGCCCGCCCACCGCGCCGGTCGCGGGGCTCGGGGCGGCGGACACGGCCGGCGGTGGCGAGCACATCCTGGTGGTCGAGGACGACGACGCCGTCCGCGCGATCGCCGACCGCATGCTCACCCGGGCCGGCTTCGCGGTCACGAATGCCGCCCGGCGGGAGGAGGCCCTCAAGCTCCTCGGCGACGACAGCCGCGAGTTCGACCTGCTGCTCTCCGACATCGTCATGCCGGGTATGCCGGCGCCCGCCTTCCTCGAGACGGTCCGGGACATGCGCCCCGGCCTGCCGATCGTCCTGATGTCGGGGTACGCGGCCGGCATCACCCGGGACGGGCCGCGCCTGCCGTCCGACATCCCGCTGGTCTCCAAGCCCTTCGACAGCTCGACCCTGGTCCGGGTGATCCGCACCGCGCTGGCCCGCCGCTGAGCCGGCCGCCGGCCCTCAGTGGATGACCACCGGCGTGCGGGCGGCGTCCTCCTGGCCGTCCAGCAGATGCGACACCTCGCGCTTGCGGGGCAGGAACGCGATCGGGATGAACGTCGCCAGCACGATCGCGAACGCCACCCAGAAGGTGCTGGCGAACGAGTCCGCGGCGAAGTCGAGGCCGCGCTGAATGAGCGAAGGCTCGACCGGGAACCGCTGGAGCAGCTCCGGCTGCTGTTGGGCGGCGATCGCCAGCCCGGCCTCGGTGAGCGGCTCGCCGGAATTCGGGTCCACGGCACCGGGGATCTGCCGCGAGCCCTTGAGCTCGGACGTGAGGATCACCGACATGACGGCCGCGCCGACCGACCCGCCGATCTGCTGGAGGATGTTGACCAGCGTGGAGCCCCGCGCCACGTCGTGGCTCGCGAGGGTCTTCAGCGCCGACGTCATGATCGGCATCATCGTGCCGCCCATCCCCAGGCCCATGATGAACAGCGACCCGCAGAGCACCAGGTACGAGGTGTTCGCGTCGACCTGGGTGAAGGAGAGGAAACCGACGGCGATCAGCGCCATGGCGAACGGCACGGTACGGCCGACCGGGACCCGGTCCGCCAGCATCCCGGCGATCGGCATCGTCACCATCGCGCCGATGCCCTGCGGTGCGATCAGCAGGCCGGCCGCCAGCGTCGACTCCCCGCGGACCTGCAGGAAGTAGCTGGGGAACAGCAGGCCCGCGCCCATGAAGGCGATGATGAAGACGAACATCGACAGCGACGCGACCGTGAGCTTGCGGTTGGTGAACAACCGCAGGTCGAGCAGCGGGTGTTGCGGCTTGAAGGAGTAGAGGACGAAGCCGACGACCAACGCGGCGCCGGCCAGCATCGGCGCCCAGACCTTCGTCTCGGCCACCGTGCCGGCCTCCGGGATGGAGGAGACGCCGTACAGGAACAGCGCGAGGCCCGGCGAGAGCATCAGCATCCCGATGAAATCGAACGACTCGGACGGCTCGGGGGCGTCCTTGGGTAGCGCCAGTGCCGCGTACGCCAGGGCCACCACGCCGATCGGCAGGTTGATCAGGAAGATCCACTGCCAGCTCGCGATGTCGATCAGCCAGCCGCCGAGGATGGGCCCGCCGATCGGGCCGAGCAGCATCGGGATGCCGAGGATCGCCATCAGCCGGCCGATCCGCTCCGGGCCCGCCGCCCGCGTCAAGATCGTCATGCCGAGTGGCATCAGCATGCCGCCGCCGAGGCCCTGCAGGACGCGGAACGTGATGAGCAACTCGATGGAGTCGGCCGTGGCGCACAGGCCGGAGCCGATCGTGAACAGCGTCAGCGCGATCATGTAGAGCCGTTTGGTGCCGAAGCGGTCCGCGGCCCAACCCGTGAGCGGGATCACCGTGGCCAGGGCCAGCGTGTAGGCCGTCATCGTCCACGCGACCTCGGCGTACGACACCCCGAACACGCTCTGGAACGTCGGCAGGGCGACGCTGACGACCGTCACGTCCAGGATCGACATGATCGCGCCGAGTACGATGACCCCCGCGATTTTGAGGACCGAGCCGTCGATCCGGTCCGGCGTCGCGACTGTCTGGTTACCCACGAGAATCTCCTAGCTGAGCAGGCCCGCGCGGCGACCGGGCGCCGGACCAAGATACAACCCCCGGATTGCCAGGCACGCGGTCTTACGGCGATGCGCCCGCCCGCGGACGCCCCGGCGCGGCACCCGGGCCGCACATCGGCCGGTCCAGCAGGGCCCGCAGTGACGCCAGGGCCCGGTGTGTCTGACTCGTCACAGTGCCGACGGAGCAGCCGAGCACCGTGGCGGTCTGCGCCACGCTGAGGTCGCCGCAGAAGCGCAGCAGCACCACGGCCCGCTGCCGGGGCCCGAGCGTGCTCAGCGCGGCCATCAACGTGGCCCGGTCGTCGTCCGCCGGGCCGCCGACCGGGCGGTCCGGCGGCTCCGCGTAGGGGCTCTCGTAGCGCCAGCGCGACCGCCGCCGTTCGCTGACGTAGGTGTTGACCAGCGTACGGCGGGTGTAGGGACCCAGCTCGTCGCGTTCGGCGAGCCGGTGCCACCGGCGGTACACCTTGTACAGGGTCAGCTGGACGAGGTCCTCGGCCTCGTGCCAGTCCCCGCACAGGCGGTAGGCCTCGGCGTGCAGCCACCGCCGGCTCGCCTCGACATGCGCGGTGAAGTCGATCGTCTCCTGCTGTTGAACAGCCACCACTATCCCCCCGTGCCGGTCGTAGCCCGTCGAAAACCCGTGCCGGATCGGTGCAGTCTGTGGCGGTGGCGAGTGCGTGTATACGTCGAGCGCCGAGTTTGCAGAACACAGAAGACGGGTGGGGTAAACGGTCGACTGAGGCGGTCCATCCGCCGTCGACCGCCAATAGCGCTGCCCATGTCCTCTGCCGGTCGGCGCCGTTTCCGTGCAGCGTGTGACCCGACGGAAGGACTGATCAAGTGGCGGTAACAAGGACGGGCCGGGGCAAGCTCGGCCGTCGTCTCCTCATGTCGACAATGGGCGTCCTGCTCGCCTTCACGGCGGCTGCGGGCCCGGCGCGGGCGGCCGGCCCGGCCGCCGGCGCGCCGGACCCGGCGGCGACGCCGACCGACAAGCCCGTCGGGATCGGCATGCGCCTGGCCGGCTTCGACGCGGCCGTGGCCCGGGCCAACGGCTACGCGGTGGTGACGCTGCCCGACGGGTCGCAGGCCTCCGTGCCGGCCGACAAGGCCGCCGCGGCGCGCAAGGGCGAATACGTCCCCACCACGGGGGTGCTGACGGCCGAGCAGATCGCGGGCAAGGACGCGGACGGCGGCATGAGCACGAACAACTACGCCGAACTGCCCGGCGACTGCGGCAAGTCCTACGTCGCGCTGTGGGCCCAGGGCGGCGCGCGGGCGACGCTGCACACCGGATTCCACCTCATTCCGAGTGCCGGCCAGCCTTGGGACGTGGAATGGAGAATCAACATCGAGGACAACGGGGGCAGGTCGACCCAGCCCTACAATGAGCAGGACGGCGCTATTTCCGGCAATTCCTGGATCGCGCATCTGCGCCTGCTGAACCTGAGCTACGGCTGGGCGCAGTCGACCGTCATCTGGTACAGCAGCTACACCATCACCACCCGCGGCTGGGTCTGCTGGTCGGCCGGCCCGTCGACGGGCGCCTACATCAACTAGGCGCCGAAGCGCGGCGTGGCGCCCGGGACCTTGGGTCCCGGGCGACACCCGGCGACTCGGGGTCAGCGGGTGCCGCGGAGCGCGGGGTCGATCAGGTCAATGGTGGTGGTTCACGAGACCGGCCGGATCGTGCCGACCTCGCCGACGAAGGTGTCGCCCGGGCCGGGGGCCTCGTGGAGCGGGCCGACGTAGCCGATCCCGAACACGTCGAAGTCGCGGAAGGCGATCCGCACGACCAGGTGCTTGCGCACCACGACGAAGAAGCTGAGGGGACGGTCGGGGTCGTCGATGATCTCGTACCGGGTGAACACCGACCCGTCCGAGACGGCGAACAGCGCCGCGTAGAGGGCGTTGCGCTGGATCTGGTCGGCGGCCGCCGACCACTCGTCGAGCAGGTGCAGGCCCCAACCCAGCCGGAACGGGGTGCCCACGACGCCGCCGGTCGGCTCGATCCGCTCGGACATGGCTGCCACCTTCCTCGTCGACCCGAATAAATAACGCTGTTGTACTAAGAAACATAGCGGCGTTATGCAACACTGTCAAGGTGAGCCCACGGAAATCCGACCCCCGCGTCCGCCCCGCCCTGATCGACGTGGCCGCCCGGCTGCTCGCCGAGGAGGGGCCCCAGGCGCTGTCCACCCGCCGAATCGCCACCGAGGCCGGCTGCTCGACGATGGCCGTGTACACCCACTTCGGCAGCATGAGCGAGCTGGTGCGCGAGATAGCCCACGAGGGATTCGCCCGGCTGGCGGGCGAGTTGGCCAGGGCGGCGCCGACGGCGGACCCGGTGGCGGACATGGCGGCCCTCGGCCGCGGGTACCGGCACAACGCGCTGGCCAACCCGCACCTGTACGCCGTCATGTTCGGCGGGTCCTCCCTCGGCGGGTTCGCACTCACCGAACAGGACCGCCAGCACGGCCGGTACACCCTCGGCACCGTCGTCGGCTGCGCCGGTCGGTGCATCGCCGCTGGCCGCTTCCGGCACGCCGACCCCGAGCTCGTCGCCCACCAGATGTGGATCGCCGTCCACGGCGTCGTCACGCTGGCCGCAGGGGGTTACCTGGTCGACCCCTGCGACGCCGATCGCTGCTTCGAGGCGCAGCTTGTGGCCCTGATGATCGGCGCCGGCGACACCGCCGAAGCCGCCGCCCGGTCCGTCGACCGGTCCGCCGCCCTGTTCACCGCCGGCACCCCCTGACGGCCCGGCCCGTCGGGTCCACTGAGGACAGGCGAACCTTGACGGCGCGAAGGCGGTATGCGACGCTCGGTGAATCACGGCAGTTGTTCGATCTAGGTGACTTGTCCTTCTTCTGACATGCGGTGATCCCCTCCTCAGCCGTCGCGCGCGGCACGCGTGCGCACTGTTGGCCGGCGAGGGTCGGGCGGTGTCGAGCGGGGCGGGCGAGGAGATGCGCATGTCGTCGTTAGAGATTTCCGGATTGGACGTCGCCAGCCGGGTACGGGCGCGAGACATCCAGATGGCCGGGGTCGCCGATGTCCGCCGCCGGGTGCTGATGATCTCCGGCGCGATCGACACCGTCGACCACGACATCTCGGTGTGCGTCAACCTGCCGGAGCCCGGCCGCTGGCAGGTGATCAAGTCGGAGACCAACCTGACCGACAAGACGTGGGTGGCCATGCAGGTCGCCACCGACGAGGACACGGTCTTCGTCGACGACGCCGAGGCGATGGTCATCTCCCGGCAGTTCGCCAAGTCCCTCATCACCCCCGATCAGCGCCGGCTCACCTTCTACGACGGCGAGGTCCGCCCCGGTGAAGCGGTCTTGAAGGTCTATTCCCTGGAGACCACCGCCCGGCGGCCGTCCTATGCGTACTCCCGGTACAGTCCGATCTCGACCGACGTCGCGGGGGCGGCCGGCGGCGACTACACCGAGACGCTGGAGCGCCTGGTCGCCGACGGGATGCCCCAACGGCCGGTCATCGAGACCATCGTTCCGGTGACGATAATCGGGTGACGACCTTCTATCCGCCTCCTCACCTGCTGGACTCCCCGCGGGGTCGGGGGTGGCCGCCCGGGCCCGAGCCGCGGGTGCGCCCGGCCAGTGCCGGGCCGCCCCGGGCCGCGGACGTGGTGATCGTCGGCGCCGGCCCGGCCGGCCTGGCTGTCGCCTCGGCGCTCTGGCACCTTGGCGTCCGCGACGTCGTGCTGCTGGACCGCGCGGACAGGCCGGTCGGCCGCTTCCTCGACCGGGTGGACGTCCTGCGGCAACGGGTGCTGCGCTCGCCCTACGAGCACCATCCGGGCGTCGAGGGGTACCGCGACTGCGAACTGCTCGACTTCGCGCGGCTGCACTGGTGCCGGCTCACCGCGGTGGAGCGCCGGGAGATCCGGATGGCCCAGGCGGGACATCGCTCGGTGGTGCCGGTGGACGTCTTCGAGGCGTTCTGCCGGCATGTGGCCCACCTGCACGGGGTCCACGACCGGAGGTGGCGGGCCACGGTCCGGGCCGTGCGCCCGACCGGCGACGCCGTGACCGTCCAGACCGGCGCGTCCACGGTGACCGCCCGGTTCGTGATCCTCTGCCTGGGCGAGGACCGGCGGCCCGCGCCGGCGGCCTGGTGGGGCGGCGGCCCCGCGCCGGCCGGCGTCGGCTACTGGGACGAGCCGGTCCCGGCCGGCGCGGACCGCGTCGTCATCGGTGCCGGGCTCACGGCGGCGCACCTCGTGTCGAACGCGCTGGCGGACGGGCGGCGGGTGCACTGGGTCCTGCGGGCGGCCGAGGAGCGCTACCAGTGCGCCGATGTCAACTCGGCGTTCTTCCGGGCGGAGGGCAGGGCACGCTTCGACGGCACCACGTGGGCGGACCGGCTCGCGCTGATGCGCCGGCAGCGCCGGGCGTCCGTGATGTTCGAGTTCCGACCCCTCCTGCAGCGCGCCGAGGCCGACGGCCGGCTCACCGTCCATCGTGGCCAAGCCGTGACCGGCGTCTCCGCGGGCGCCCCCGGCCCGGCCACGGTCCGGTTGGCCAGCGGCGACCGGGTGACCGGCGACCACGTGGTCCTGGCGCTCGGGACGGCCGTGGCCGGCGGCGAGCGGCTGCTCGGGTCGCACCTGGTCGGTACCCGGGACGGCTGGCCCGACCTCGACGAGCGGACGTTGGCCTACCGCGGCGCCCCCCGGGTGTTCGCCGTCGGCGCGGCCGCCGGAATGGTGCTCGGCCCGGCCGCCCGCAACATCGACGGGCACCGCGTCGCGACGGCCCGGGTGGCCACGACGGTGGCAGCACTGCTGGCCCGGGGCGGCCCGGTCGACACCGGTGCGGTCGGCGGCGCCCGGGATGCCGTTCATGCCTGACCGGGAGGAGGTGGACACCCGGTTCTCGCTGCCCGCGGTCGACGATCCGGCGGGCACCGAGACGGGCGTGATCCTGCTTGGCCTCGACGCCGACCGGCTGCTCGCCGGGCTCGGCATGGCGACGCTGGCCGACGACCCGGCGCTGGTGGCGCTGGCGGTGGACCACGCCCGGCACGACGCCGACGCGCGGCTGTCGTTCGCTGCCCTGATCGAAGCCGGCGCACGCCGGTGGCGGTCGGCGCGACCGGCGCTGGCTTCGGCGGCCCTGGGCACCCCGACGCCGGCCTCGCTGCGCCAGGCGTGGACGCGGACCCTGCGGACGCTGGCCGGCGCCGACCCCGAAGGCGAGGCGGGGCCGGCGACCCGTGCGTACCTGGCGGCCTGCTGGCTGCGCCGGGAGGACGTCGACAGGTGCGCCGCCGCACGGGCGGCGCCCGGGGAGGAGACCGCCCATGTCGTACCTGAAGTCCCTGCCACCTGACGCGACGCTGCTCCAGGTCTTCCACGCGTATCCGGACCAGGCCAGACTCCTGCTGGCCTACCACGAACAGGTCATGCGCGGACCGTCGCCGTTCACGGTGGCCGAACGCGAGCTGCTGGCGGCGTACGTGTCCGGCGTCAACGGCTGCGCGTACTGCCACGGTGTGCACACCGCCACCGCCGAGGCGTTCGGGGTGCCCGATGGGCTGTTGGCGGCCCTGCTCGCCGGCGTCGACAGCGCCCCGGTGGACGAGCGGATGAAGCCCGTCCTGCGGTACGTCGACAAGCTCACCCGTACCCCCGCGCGGGTCACCGCCGCGGACGCCGACGCGGTCCTCGGCGCCGGCTGGGACGAAGAGGCGTTGCACCACGCCGTGCTGGTGTGCGCGCTGTTCAACTTCATGAACAGGATGGTGGAGGGGCTCGGAATCAGCGCCGACGAGGCCTACTTCGCCGTCTCGGCGGACCGGCTCCACCGGCGCGGCTACGCCGGGCTCGCCGAGGCGCTCGACCGGGCAACCAGCGGTGATTCGCAACACTGACGGGAACACGTCCCGAGCGCCATGCTTTGTCGCACAAGCGAGACTGCCGTGGTGACGCTGCGGCGGGCCTGACCTGATGGGGCGGGTGGCCGCCGCGCCGCCCCGGTCACCCGCCCCACAGCTTGCCGATCTGGTCCCGGAAGGTCAGCACGGACAGCGTCCCGAAGAGGACGATCGACCAGACGAGCGCCGCCAGCCGCACCCCGCGGACCCGGATCGGCCCCGGCAGGACCCGGCGGTTGACGAGGATCAGCAGGCCGGAGTAGAGGAACATCATGAAGCCGCCGACGACGGCCGAGACCACCAGCAGCACGATCGGCTGGCCGAAGCCGGCGAGCAGGACGACGATGCCGATGCCGACCAGGCCCCAGACGAGGCCGGCGTAGATCTTGCTCTCGCTGGCCTCCCGGGCGTACGAGGTCTTCACGACATCCGCCGCCAGCCGGCTGGTGTAGTCGACGATGCCCAGCGCTGCGGCGAACAGGGAGAACGCGCCGACCGCCCAGAACAGGTACCGGAACCACGCACCGACGCGCTCGCCGAGGATCTCCCCCTCGGTCCGCAGGAACCCGATGTTGTTGGCCAGGTCCTCCCGGCCGTAGACCGTGGCGTACGCCAGGAGCGAGGTGAACAGGATCGTCACGAAGGTGATCAGGACGAACGTCGTCAGCTGTTCGATGTTGGCGAACCGCCACCAGCCCTGCCAGCGGCGCAGGTTCTCGGGCGTGGGCTCGAAGACGTACCCGGTGCTCGGCGCGGCCTCCGGTTGCCCGGTCACGGGGCTGACCAGGCGGGGCACGTAGGCGCCCATGCCGAAGCGCTTGTCCCGGATCCAGTTCGACTGCACGAGGTTCTGGCCGCCCCCGCCGCCGGCGAAGGCGAGGGCGCCGAGGAGCAACGCGAAACCCAGCTCGGAGACGGGGATGCGCGGCTGCGTCACGATGTCCGGCACGTCGCCCCACGCCGACGCGCCGATCGCGGCGAACGCCGCGACCACGAACAGGGTCAGCACGGCGGCCACCTTGAGCATCTGCGTGCGCTCCAGGGCCACGTACACGACCGGCGCCAGCGTCAGGACGAGCCCGATGACGATGAGCATGCCGATCGCGATCCACTGGGGTTCGCCGCCGAACAGGTAGGTCGTCAGGGTGGCGGAACTGGTCACCCACCCGGGCCACAGGTTGGCGAAGTAGGTGAGCAGGGCGAACACCAGCCCCCAGTGCCGCCAGTACCGGCTGAAGCCGGTCAGCGCGGTCTCCCCCGTCGCGAGGGTGTAGCGCTCGATCTCCATGTTGAGGAAGTACTGCGTGCCGAGGCCCACCATCGCCGCCCAGACGAACACCAGGCCGACCTGGGAGGCGATGAAGGGGTACAGCACGAACTCACCAGAGGCGAGGCCGACGCCGGCGGCGATGATCCCCGGCCCGATCATCCGCCAGTACCGGCGGGGCGCCGCCGGCATGTCGCGGACCTGCGGCGCGGGCAGGTGGCGGGTGGGGAACGCGGCCGCGGTGCTCGAACCGTCCGTGGCTGCCACAACGCCTCCTCGCCCCGCCGGCACCGGTTGCCGAGTACCGACAGTGTGCCAACGGTCACACGTCTCCACCAGGGTCTGGCGGCCCGTGTCGGCCGTGGGCCGGCCGCGGGTGGGGCCTCAACACCCCGCCCGCGGCCGGCCGGGGAAGGCTACGGCGCGCGGTAGACGCTCCACGCGCTGGCCATGCGGGCGGCCTGCCCGGCGGTGAACTCGTACGTGCAGGTGTCCTCGGTGTAATCCATGAAGTTGTGGATCGGGTCCTGGCCGGCCGTGGCGCAGGTGTCCTTCCCGACCGGACAGTCCAGCGCGGGGGTCTCCTCGTCCGCGGTGTCGGCGACCTGGTCACCACCGTTCAGGCAGCCGTTCTGGAACGTGTGGTAGAGGTTCAGCCAGTGCCCCACCTCGTGGACAGCGGTGTCACCGAGGTTGTACTGCCGCGCGGTGCCGCCCGGCATCGTCTCGTGCTGGATGACCACGCCGTCATTGGTGTTGTACGCCGGCTGGGGGAAGGTGGACCAGCCGTACGTTCCCTCGCTGTTGGTGTGGCTGGCGTAGATGTTGAGCGTCTCCATGCCGCCCCGGCGCAGCTCGCGCTTCATCTCGTCGACGGCCGGCGAGCCGCGCCAAATCGGGTACCACTCCGGCTTGATGACCCGGTTGATCGCCTGCAGCGTGAAGGTGAAACCGGTGTCCACGCCGCCGGTCGCCCCGCGGTACGAATCGTTGAGCACCCGCATCTGCGCGTGGACCATCTCGTCGGGCACGTTGCCGGTGTACCGGCTGCCGTCCCGGGAGATGAGGTGGAAGACGACGGGCACCGTCACCGCCGCCTGGGCCAGCGGCCCGACCGACCGGCCGCGCTGGAGCTGGGCGAACTGCCGCTCCCGCTGTGCGACCTGCGCGGGGGTCAGCGACTCCGGGTCCGCCAGCGCCCCGCCGCTGCCGGGCCGGATCCTGGCATCGGCAGGTGCCGAGTCGTCGGCGTGGGCCGCGTCGTCCGCGTGGGCCGCGTCGTGGACGGGTGCCGAGCCGTCGGCGCACAGGCGCCCGTCGGCGCCGCCGGCCGCGGTCGCCGCGGTGGCCGCGGTGGCGGGTAGTGCGTACAGCAGCGTCAGGAGTCCGGCCGTCGCGCTGACCATGCGCCACGCCCCCCGTGAACGGTGGAACCTCACTGCGTCACCTCTTTCTCCCCGACCCGCCGAGCTCAGCCGGTCGGAGCCGTGGCACGGCATTGCCGCGCCGTCGAATGAGACCGGCGAACTGTACCAAGGGGAATCGAGGCACTTACACCCTTGACTACCGACCGTGACGACAGTGGACGGTGTGTCGGGAATCCACGATGGATCGACGACCGGTGGCCGCGCAGGCCGGCGGTAAGCACGCACCGAGTGGGAACGCCTTGCGCGGCCGGGCGTCACCACCAGAGCCACTGGGCACCGTGGCGGTGCTGCCGCGTGGTGGGGAGGGTGTCGACGCGCCCGGCACCCCGGTGCTCCTTGGCGGCGTTACGGCACGCGACGCGCGCCGCCTGGCGCTCCCTGCTGGTCCAGACGTCGTTGATGAACCCGCGCGGCGGGCCACCGCCACCGACGAGAAATCGCAGGCCGGTGCGCGGATGATTCGGACCGTCTTTGTCCGTACGAGACATGGTCGACCCCTCTCGGGGCCGCGGATGCGGCCACCTAACGGGGGTGGAACGCGGCGCTCATCCCGGCGCGGAGGTCGAGGATCATGGGTCGAACGATAGACCACGCGGCCACCGGTCGCACCGGCGTGCGCCCGCGGTGGGCGGGCACAGCGCGGCCATCGTCACCGGGCTCGCAGCGATCGCAGGTAGCGGCGACGGTAGTGACGCTGGGCGACCAGCAGCGCCGGAAAGAGGTACCGCCAGGCGCCGCGGGAGGGCCGCGTCAGCGATCGCAGGGTCAACCAGACACCGCCGTCGGTCGCCCGGTGGACGATGAACGCCTCCTCCCCGCTGACGGGGTGCCCGTCGAGGGTGCCGTATGCGAAGCCGCACCGGTCCCACCGCTCGACGACGGCGACGACCCGCACCGGCTCGCGGATCGTCAGCGGGCCGATCCTGGCCAGGAGGCAGTAGTCGGCCCCCGCCCGCGCGCGCACACCGGTGGCCGGCGGCTCGACGACGAAACCGCTCCGGGTCTTCACCCGCCACTCCAGCACCGCCGCGGCGGCGATTTCCCACTGCCCCTGCCCATGCCCGATGGGGACCGACCGGCTGTACCGGCGATAGCCCGGTGGCCGGTCAGTCCAGGTCTCAGCGCCGGGCCGGGTCAGCCCCACGGCGGCATAGCTGAGCTGGGGGTCCACACCAACATGCTGGCAGGCGGCGCACCCGGCCGCGCGGTTTCCCGGGCCCTGCTGCCCACCCGGACACGGGTACGCACCCCGGCCGCGGTGGCCGGGGTGCGTACCGTGTTGGCGGGCGGCTCAGGTCAGGACGCCGCCGAGGCTGCTCCAGCCGGCCCAGGAGTTGCTGCCGGCGAAGTGCTGGTGCCGGGACCACAGGGCGTTGTCGCTGCCCCGGACGAAGACCTGCAGCCGGCCGTTGCTGTTGACGCCGCCGGCCAGCTCGTTGGTGAAGACGCCGCCGAGGCTGGTCCAGCCGCCCCAACCGCCGCCGCCGTTCTGGTAGCGGTACCACAGGCCGTTGTCGGTGCCGCGGGTGAAGGCCTGCAGCCGGCCGTTGGTGTTGCGCAGGACGCCGGGGTTGCTGGTCAGCACGCCGCCGAGGCTGCCCCAGCCGGTCCAGGAGCTGCTGCCCGGGGAGGTCTGCCGGCGCGACCACATTGCGTTGTCGGTGCCCCGGACGAAGACCTGCAGCCGCCTGCCCGCGTCCAGGGAGACGGCCGCATCGCTGGTCAGGACGCCGCCGAGGCTGCTCCAGCCCGTGAAGGAGGCGCTGCCCGCGAAGTGCTGCCGCCGCGACCACAGCGCGTTGTCCGTGCCCCGGACAAACACCTGCAGCCGGCCGTGCCGGTCCAGGGCGGCGCTCGTCTCTCCGGTGAGGACGCCGCCGAGACTGCTCCACCCGGTGAACGCGGCGCTGCCGGCCGAGCTCTGCCGGCGCATCCACAGTGCGTTGTCCGTGCCGCGGACGAGGACCACGAGCCGGCCGGACGCGTCGCGGGTGACCGTCGGGTCGCTGGTCAGGACGCCGCCCAGGCTTGTCCAGGGGGTGTAGCCGACGCTGCCCGGGAAGCTCTGCCGCCGGTACCACAGCGCGTTGTCGTTGCCACGGACGAAGACCTGCAGCCGGCCGTTGGCGTTGGTGCCGACCCGGGCCGCGCCGGCGAGGCCGCCGCCGAGGCTGGCCCAGCCGGACCAGGTGGCGCTGCCCGCGCTGGTCTGGCGCTGATGCCACAGGCCGCGGTCCGTCCCGCGGACGAAGACCTCGAGGCGGCCGTTGCGGTTGCGGGCCACCGAGACGGCCGCGGCGCCGGTGGGGGCGAGTGCGGTGGCCGCGGCGGCGCCCGCGGTCAGGGTAGCCGTGGCCGGCGCGGCGTGCGCCGGGGAAATCAACAGCGGGGAGGTGATCATCGCTGCGGCGGCCGCGACGATCATCCTCCGGCGCAGTGGTGTGCGTACTGCGGTCATGATGGTGCTCCTTAACGGGTGGCGGGTGCCGGGGCACGGTCGGCCACCGGCACGGTGCCGGTGACTCGGGCGGCTTCGGCGGGTGGTGCGGACGGAACCCGTGGGCCCGTCGGCTGCGGGCGCGCGGTCTGCCGAGGCCTGCTCGGCGGTCCGGGACGCTGGGCACGCGCAGGGGCCTGTGGGCCGGCGCGTCGGCGTCTCCGGGAGTGGTGATGTGCCGTCCGTATTGGTGAGTTTGCACCATTTGCGGCGACTACCCCGAGCCTATGCGGCCCGCATCCGACGGGGGGTCAATTGCGCGCTTCGCACCGCTCATCACCCTTTCGGACGATGGGGAATCACCGGGAAGGGGTAGGCGCCGCGGCCAGGTTGCCGGTCCAGCGCCACGTGTACCCGGCCGCCCGGTCCACACTGCGTGGACCAGCGCCGAGGAGAGCCAGGGTCGGAGCGGCTGTCCGACAACCGCACGCCACACAGGCGCCGAACATCGAGGAGGTAGGTATGCCCCCACGCCTGACATTGACGGCCACCGTGCTCCAGGCGCCCGACGCCCGCGACCTCGCCGCCTTCTACCGCCGGCTACTGCCGGACTGGACAGTGCGCGAGGACGGACCGGACTGGGTGTTCATGACGCCGCCGGACGGCACGGCCGGGTTGTCGTTCCAGACCGAGCCCGCCTACGTCCGGCCGGCGTGGCCGGCTGGGCCGGGCGACCAGCTCATGATGATGCACCTCGACATCGAGGTGGACGACCTCGAGCAGGCCGCGGCGCACGCCGCCGCGGCGGGTGCCGTGCCCGCCGCTTACCAGCCGCAGTCCCACGTGCTGATCCACCTGGACCCCGCAGGCCACCCGTTCTGCCTCTACACCCGCGACTAGGCCGCATTCACCGGGACTGTGGAGCGTCGGCGCCGGCACCGATGGAACGGGCGCTAGATGACGGCGAGGATGACCGCGATCAGTTCCTTGACGATCGAGATAAGCCCGATCACCAGGCCGACAACCAGCGATGCGTTCTGCAGCCGGTCACGCGTTCGGGCGGCCGTCGCCGGCGCG
>DASQDS010000772.1:0-2015 GCA_035634075.1 Pilimelia sp.
CTGCCGGCCTGTTCTCCTGCGTGCTGCCCTCGGCGGCCCGCCCGGTGAACCCGTGGTGCGTCCGCGCCGCCGGCCCGGAGGGTCAGCTGCGCGCGAAGGCGGACCCGCGGGTGCAGCACCCGTTCGTGGACTGGCTGGACGTGCTGACCGACCGCCGGGCCGCGCTGGCGATCTCCGTGGCCCGGCCGCTGCCGGGCGTGCGCGGGGCGTGCTTCTCGGTGGAGTCCAACTCCGCGTCGCTCGCCGCCCCGCTCGACGTGGGCATCTACTGCTTCGACGACGGTGGGGCGCTGACCGGGGCGCGGCTGCCGTTCGGGACGCTGGTGCTCGCCGGGTCGCCGGGTGCGGCGCCCGCGGCGGTGTCCCTGCCGGGGCCGGTGGTCGAGGGAGAGCCGATCCCGATGGCCAGCCCGCCGCCGCCCTCGCCCAGCGCCACCGTGACCGGTCAGCCGCACGTCCCTTGACCGCCGCTTACATATCGCGTGCAACTGAGCACAAAGAGTGAGACACGCTCGCGTGGCCCGTACCGATGCGGCACTATCGTTCCCATGCCCGAGCTGCATCCTCTGCTCGCCACCCGGTGGAGCCCCCGCGCCTTCGACCCGGTGGCCGAGCTGACGCCGGCCGAGGTGGCGTCGTTGCTGGAGGCGGCGCGGTGGGCGCCGTCGTTGGGCAACAGCCAGCCCTGGCGCTTCGTCGTCGGGCTGCGCGACTCCGAGTCGCACAAGCGGATCCTGGTCCACCTGCCCGACGCCGACCAGGGCTGGGCGGGCGCCGCGGCGGCGCTGATGGTGGCCGCGCACCTCACGGTCGGCGCGGACGGCGCGCCGCTGCCCCGGGCGGCCTACGACCTGGGCCAGGCGGTCGCGCACCTCACGGTGCAGGCGTCGGCGCTCGGGCTGTACGCCCACCAGCTCGCCGGCGTCGACGCGGAAGCGCTGCGCGCCGAGCTGGACCTGCCGGCCGAGCTGGCCATCCCGACGGTGGTGGCGGTGGGCGGGCTGGGTAACCCCGCGGCGCTGCCCGCCGGCCTGCGGGAGCGGGAGCTGGCGTTGCGGGACCGCCGCCCGGTGACTGAGCTGGTGCTCGCCTAACTTCGCTGCGGCCACCTGACTCAAATATGCAGCACCAGCACAAGGTTCGACACGGCCGCCTCCGGTCAGCATCGGCCCTTGGCGCGGCTACAATCCCGCTGCGACGTATGGTCACCGCTCGTGTCGTCGCCGTGCTTCTTCCAGGTTGCTGAGTTGAGCGGGACAGCATTCCAGAGGATCCCCGGGCGAAGTCGACCGCCATGCTGCGACCGGGGTCTTGCCCCGGTTAATGTAGGGGTCCGAGAGGAAACCGTAAGATCACAGCGAGGGGTTTCTCGATGGGAATCATCTTCTCCAGTTTCTCGATGTCGCTGGATGGCTTCATCGCCGACCCGGACGACGGGGTGGGCCCGCTTTTCGACTGGTACACCAGTGGCGATGTCGAGATCAAGCCGCCGGGATATCCGATCACCTTCAAGATGTCCCCCGAAAGCGCGGCCTACTGGCGGCGGAACGAGACCGAAGGCGTCTTTGTGTGCGGCCGCCGAATCTTCGACTACACCAACGGCTGGGGCGGCCGGCCGCCGAACAACTCGCCCACGTTCGTGGTGACCCACCGGCCGCCCCCGGCGGACTGGCCGCCGATCCCGGACGCGCCGTTCACCTTTGTGGACAGCCTGGAGACCGCGCTGGAGCGGGCGCGCGCCGTGGCCGGGGACAAGGACATCGGCGTCGCCGGGCCGGACATCGCCCAGCAGTGCCTCAACATGGGCGTGCTCGACGAAGTGCGGTTCGACCTCGTGCCGGTCTTCTTCCGCGAGGGGATCCGCTACTTCGACAACATCGAGAACGAGAAGATCCGCCTCACGCTGCTGCAGAGCGTCGACGCACCCGGGGTCACCCACATGCGGTACAAGGTCGAGTATTCCTGAGGCCCGGGCGGCCGTCAGCCATCAGGTCGGTCCCCGACCGGCGGTTTCC
>DASQDS010000773.1:0-3632 GCA_035634075.1 Pilimelia sp.
CCCGCGTCGGCGGCGCCGGCGACCGCACGGGCCACCAGCCGGCGCACGTTCGTGTCGACCACGGGGTGCCGCTGCCCGTACGCGAACACGGCGACCGCCCGGGCCGTGTAGGTGCCGATGCCGGGCAGCGCCAGCAGCGCCGACAGGTCGGCCGGCACCTCCCCGCCGTGCCGTTCGACCAGCGCGGTGGCGCACTCGTGCAGCCGCAGCGCCCGGCGCGGGTAGCCGAGCCGCCCCCACGCGCGGATGGCCTGCGCCGGCGGATCGGCGGCCAGGTCCGCCGGGGTGGGCCAGCGCGCCACCCACTCCTGCCACACGGGCAACACCCGCGCGACCGGGGTCTGCTGGAGCATCACCTCGCTGACCAGGATCTGCCACGCGCCGACGGGATGGCGCCACGGCAGGTCGCGGGCGTTGTGGTCGAACCAGGCGATGGCGGCGTCGGCGAGCGGGGACTCAGACATGGCGCCGTCGATCCTGCCAAAGGCCCGCGGCCGCCGTCCCGGAGGGTGGACGCGCCGGCCGAGATGCCCCTCGCCGGGTGGCGGCTACGGCACACTGCCCGGATGAACGAGCTCGCGATCACCGTCATCGGGCACGACCGGCCGGGCATCGTGGCCGACGTCGCCGAGGTGCTGGCCGGGCTCGGCGCCAACCTCACCGACTCCACCATGACCCGCCTGCGCGGCCACTTCGCCATGACGCTGATCTGCAACGGCCCGGCGGCCGCCGGGGTCGAGGCCGCGCTGGCGCCGCTGTGCGCGGACGGGCAGCTGCTGGCGACCGTACGCCAGGTGCGGCCGGAGACGGGGGCGGCGCCGGCCGGTGAGCCGTACGTGTTGAGCGTGCACGGGGCGGACAGGCTGGGCATCGTCGCGGCGGTCACCCGAGCGCTCGCGGCCGCCGGCGGCAACGTCACCGACCTGACCACCCGCCTGAGCGGGGCGCTCTACCTGGTGGTGGCCGAGGTGGAGCTGCCGGCCGGGGCCGCGGAGCAGGTCAGTGGCCGGCTCGCGGAGGCGGCGGAGCGCCTGGGCGTCGAGGTGACCCTGCGGCCGGCCGACACGGACCTGTTGTGAGCGGGCGCACCGAGGGGCCGTGGTGAGCGACCGTGCCGAGGGGGCGACCCCCACGCCGCCCGGCGGCTCCGGCCCGGACGGGCGCGGGGACGCGCCGGCGGGCGCGTTGGGCGGGTGGCGGGTCGAGGAACTCGGCGGGGGGCAGGTGCGCCCGGTGGTCCGCGCCCCCGATCCCGTCCTGAGCCGGCCGGGTGCCCGGGTCGACCCCACCGACGCCGAGGTGGTCCGGCTGGCCGCCGACCTGGTCGCCACCATGCGCGTGTCCCCGGGCTGCGTCGGGCTGGCCGCCCCGCAGGTGGGCGTCGGCCTGCAGGTGTTCGCGGTGGACGTCGCCGCCCACCCGAAGGCGGCGACCGTGCACGGCACGTTCGTGCTCTGCAACGCCGAGGTGGTGGAAGCGAGCCGGTGGAAGGCGGGGCGCGAGGGCTGCATGTCGGTGCCCGAGCTGACCGGCGACGTAAAGCGCGCGGGCCGGGTGACGGTGCGGGGTCAGCTGCCGGGCTCCGGCGCCGAGGTGACCCTGTGCACCGACGCCTTCGAGGCTCGGGCGCTGCAACACGAGATCGACCACTGCGCCGGGCTGCTCTTCCTGGACCGCGTCGGGGGCGCGCACGCGGTTTACCAACGCAAGGTCTACCTGTGATCGCGAGGAGTGCGCGCGGCGGGCCCGCCCGCCCGTGCCCCGGTACCCGTGCTCCGCGGCCCGGCGCGTCGTCGCCGCCTCGGCTGCCGGCCGGGGCTACGGTGGGCGCATCATGCGTCTGACGGTTGGCCCCCTTCCATCCGCCGTCTACTGGCGGCGGCGCGCCGTCGTGCTCGGCGCGCTGCTCCTTGTCGTCATGGTGTTCTACGCGTCCTGCTCCGGTTCCGGGTCCCCGGGCGCCGACCGGCGCGAGGCGGGCGGGGGAAGCCCGTCGCCGACCCCGGCGGTCACCTCGCAGCCGGTGCCGACCGGTTCGGTCCTCACACCGGAGACCGCCGACCCGGCCGACACCGCGACGCCGCCGCAGCCGGGCGGCCCGGCGCAGTCCGGCCCGCCGGTCGCCCCGCCGCCGGCCACGGGGGGTGCCGAGGCGCCGGCCGCGACAGAGCCGTGCAGCGACTCGGAGATGGCCGTCGCCCCCGTCCCGGCGACCGTCGTGATCTCCCGGAACGCCCGGGTGAACATCCGCCTCATGATCAGGAACGATGCCGACCGGGCGTGCAGCCGGGACGTCGGCGCGGACGTGCAGGAGCTGCGGATCGTGCGGGGCGCCGAGACGATCTGGTCGTCCGACCACTGCGGGCCGGCTCGCGGCTCGGACGTGCGGGACTTCGCGCCGGGCGCGGACCGCGAGTACATGGTCACCTGGAACGGTCGGTCCAGCACCAAGTGCGCGGGCGGCGTGCCGACGGGTCCGGTCCCGCCCGCGGGGTCGTACCAGCTGCTGGGCCGGCTGGGCACCAAGCTGAGCGCCCCGGTCGGCCTGTCGCTGCGCTGAGCGCGGCCGATGGCCGGCCGAGCACCGGCCGGTCAGACGGTCAGGCGGTCAGACGTAGCGTTCCAGGATGGACGCCTCGGCGAGCCGGGACAGCCCCTCCCGCACACCCCGCGCGCGGGCGTCGCCCACCCCGTCGACGGCCTGCAGGTCCTCCACCGTGGCTCCGAGCAGCCGCTGGAGGCTGCCGAAGTGGCCCACCAACCGGTCCACGACCGAGCCGGGCAGCCGGGGCACCTTGGCGAGCAGCCGGAAGCCCCGCGGGCTGACGGCGGCGTCCAGCGCGTCCGAGGCGCCGGGGTAGCCGAGCGCCTTGGCGACGGCGATCAGGTCGATCAGCTCGGCGGCACCGAGCAGGTCCAGCTCGACGAGGGCCTCATCCAGCGTGCGGGCCTTGCGCCCGCCGGGCAGGTAGTCGCGGATCACCAGGGTGCGGTCGGCGTCCACGCCGGCCATCAGCTCGTCGAGCTGGAGAGCCAGCAGCCGGCCGTCGGTGCCCAGCTCCACCACGTAGCCGGCGATCTCGTCGGCGATCCGGCGGACCATCTCCAGGCGCTGCACCACCGCCACCGCGTCACGGACCGTGACCAGATCCTCGATTTCGAGGGCGGACAGCGTGCCGGACACCTCGTCGAGGCGGAGCTTGTAGCGCTCGAGGGTGGCGAGGGCCTGGTTGGCCCGGGAGAGGATCGCGGCCGAGTCGTCCAGGACGTGCCGCTGGCCGTTGACGTAGAGGCCGATGATGCGCATGGACTGGCTGACCGAGATGACCGGGTGCCCGGTCTGCTTGGCCACGCGCTCGGCCGTGCGGTGCCGGGTGCCGGACTCCTCGGACGGGATGGTCGAGTCGGGCATCAGGTGCACCGCGGCGCGTACGATCCGGGTGCCGTCGCTGGACAGGACCACGGCACCGTCCATCTTGCACAGCTCGCGGAGCCGGGTGGCGGAGAACTCCACGTCCAGGGCGAAGCCGCCGGTGCAGAGCGTCTCCACGAGGCGGTCGTAGCCGAGGACGACGAGCGCGCCGGTGCGCCCGCGCAGGATGCGCTCCAGCCCGTCGCGCAGGGCGGTGCCC
>DASQDS010000774.1:0-10199 GCA_035634075.1 Pilimelia sp.
GCGGGGCGTCGGTCGCCACCCGGGGGCTGGCCAGGGTGGCGACGAAGCCCAGCGCCTCGACGAGGTTGGTCTTTCCCACGCCGTTGGGGCCGACCAGCACGCTGGGCCCCGGCCCGAGGTCGAGCGCGACCTGCTCGTACGAGCGGAAGTCGACCAGTTCGAGCCGGCGGACGTACACGACAGGTCTGTGTCAGCGCTTGACGGCGTGGCCGCCGAATTGGTTGCGCAGGGCGGCGACCGCCTTGATCGCCGGCGAATCCTCCTGGCGGGAGACGAAGCGGGCGAACAGCGAGGCGGCGATCACGTTCATCGGCACGGCCAGGCGGATGGCCTCGTCCACCGTCCACCGGCCCTCGCCGGTGTCCTCGGCGTAGCCCCGCAGGTCGGACAGGTCGGCGTCCTCGTCCAGCGCGCGGTCGAGCAGGTCGAGCAGCCACGATTTGACGACGCTGCCCTCCCGCCAGGACTTGATGACGCCCGGTACATCCTCGATCAACTCGGCCTTGGTCAACAGCTCGTAGCCCTCGGCGTAGGCGTGCATCAGGCCGTACTCGATGCCGTTGTGCACCATCTTGGCGTAGTGGCCGGCGCCGACCGGGCCCGCGTGCACGAAGCCGAACTCGCCGGCCGGCTTGAGGGCGTCGAAGATCGGCATGAGCCGCTCGACGTGTGCGTTGTCGCCGCCGACCATCAGGGCGTAGCCGTTCTCCCGGCCCCACACGCCGCCGGAAACGCCGACGTCGAGGTAGCCGATGCCCCGGGGGGCGAGCCGCTCGGCCCGCGGGCCGTCGTTGCTGAACCGCGAGTTGCCGCCGTCGACGATGATGTCGCCCTCGCCGAGGTGCTCGGCCAGGTCGTCGATCGTGCTTTCCGTGACCGCGGCCGGCACCATCACCCAGACCACGCGCGGCGCGGCGAGCTTCGCACCCAACTCGGCGTAGCCGGTGGCGTCGGAGATCGCCGGGTTGTGGTCGTAGCCGACCACCTCGTGGCCGGCGGCGCGCAACCGTTCGCGCATGTTGCCGCCCATCCGGCCGAGCCCCACGAGGCCGAGCTGCATGTGACGTCCCCCTTCTGCGATTCGGTCTGGGCCGGAACGCTCAGCGCGCGACCCGGATCGGCATGATGAGGTACCTGTACCCCGGCACGATGTCCCCATCCTCGCCCGCCGGCGAGATGACCGCCGGCTTGAACGCGTCGATGAAGGACAGCACGGCGCTCGGCGCGCCGAGCGCGGCCAGGCCGTCGAGCAGATACTGCGGATTGAACGCGATCGTCAGCGGCTCGCCGGTGAACACGGCGTCCATCGCCTCGCTGGCCCGCGCCTCCTCGCTGCCGCCGGCCTCGACGACGAGACCCTCCTCGGAGAAGCTGAGCCGCACCGGCGTGGCCCGCTCGGCGACCAGGGAGACGCGGCGTACCACCTCGGTGAGGGCGGCCACGGTCACCCGTGCCTGCGCGTTGTGGGTGTCCGAGAAGAGCGACCGCACCGGCGGGTAGTTGGCGCCGTCCAACAGGCGGCTCGTCGTGCGGCGGGTGCCGCCGGCGAACCCGATCATCCCCTCGCCGGCGCCGCCCTGCGCCAGGGCCAACGTCACCTCGCCGCCCAGTGGGCCCAGGGTCTTGGCCGTGTCGTTGAGTGTCCGGGCCGGCACCAGGGCGTTGAGGCTGATCTCCGGGTCGTCAGGGCGCCATTCCATCTCGCGCAGCGCGAGCCTGTACCGGTCGGTGGCGAGCATCGCCAGCGAGGAGCCGTTGAGCTCGATCCGGACGCCGGTCATCATCGGCAGGGTCTCGTCGCGGCCGGCGGCGACAGCCACCTGGCCGACGGCGGCAGCAAAGGCGGCGGCGTCCACCGTGCCGGCGCTCGCCGGCATGTCCGGCAACGTCGGGTAGTCCTCCACCGGCATGGTCGGCAGGGTGAACCGGGCGCTGCCGCAGACGAGCTCGAGGTGGGCGCCCACGGCGGCGATGTCCACCGGCTTGGCCGGCAGCGCCTTGGTAATTTCGGCGAGGAGCCGGCCGGACACCAGCCCCGCCCCGTCGGCGTCGCCCTGGACCTCGACGGTCACCTGGCTGGAGACCTCGTAGTCGAAGCCGGAGACCTGCAGCATCCCGTCGGTCGCCCGCAGCAGGACGCCGGCGAGCACGGGGACGGAGGGGCGGCTCGGCAGGCTCTTGGCCGTCCACGCCACGGCGTCGGCGAGCGCGTCGCGCTCGACTCGGAACTTCATGCGATGCCTCCGCGTCGACTTGATGGGCGGGTCGCCGGGGGCACCCTCCAGGCGGCGGCGACGACTGCCCTACCGAACCTTAGGGCGAGCCGTCGGCCGGCGTGCGCCCGGCCCCTCAACTGTTGCCCGAACGTCTGCCCGGTCCTGCCGCTGCGGCAGGTTCTCCACATGTCCCCAACGCTGGTGATTGCTTTTTGTTCTCTTAGAAGAACTAACTAGTCGTCTTCATCGGTGTTGTGGGAACTGTGGATTATGGGCGTTCGCCCTGGTCACAGGGTTATCCACGGGTGGTTTGGCTGTGGAGAACCCGGGTGCCAAGTGCCTCCGTCGTCCACATGTGCATGACGGACACCCAGTTGTCCCCCGTTGTCCACCGGTTATCCACCGGCTGTCCCCTGGGTTTGTCCTCAGCTGTGGGTTCGGCGGCCTCCCGGTCCTGACCCGTTGTCCCCAAAACACTCCCCAGGCCGTCCACAGGCCGACGCGATCGGTGGACGACGGCGCGACTGTCCCCAGGCGTCCACACGCTTGTCCCCAGGAGTTCTCCACAGCTTGTGGGTAACTTCCGGGTTAGCCACAAGCGCTTGTTGACATGTGTGCAGAGCCATCCACACCGTGTGCATGAAGCGGGCTGCCTGTGCAGGATCATGGGGACCCACCTGTGCACACCTGTGGATGAATGTGGACAGGCGAAATGACCGCACGATCGCCCGTGGATATGACGGGTGACGGACGGATCACGGGGTGGAGTGCGCCACCCGCTGCCACGGCTGCCGCCGGGTGTGCCGGCCGCGGATGCCGCGGCTCAGGAGGTCTGCTTGATCCGGTTGGTGAGCTCGGCGATCTGGTTGTACAGGGACCGCCGCTCGGCCATCTGCTGACGGATCTTCCGGTCGGCATGCATCACCGTGGTGTGGTCGCGGCCCCCGAAGGCCTGCCCGATGCGGGGCAGGGACAGGTCCGTCAGCTCGCGGCACAGGTACATGGCCACCTGGCGGGCGTTCACCAGCACCCGCGAACGGGAGTGCCCGCGCAGGTCCTCCAGGCTCACGCCGAAGTAGTCCGCGGTGGACACCATGATCTGGTCGGCGGTGATCTCCGGCCCCGAGCCGTCCGGGATGAAGTCCCGGAGCACCTCCTCGGCGATCGACAGCTCGACCGGCGACCGGGTCAGCGACGCGAACGCCGTCACCCGGATGAGCGCGCCCTCCAGCTCACGGATGGAGGCGGAGATCCGCGAGGCGATGAACTCCAGCACGTCCGGCGGCGCGAACAGGCGCTCCTGGGCGGCCTTCTTCTGCAGGATCGCGATCCGCGTCTCGAGGTCCGGTGGCTGAATGTCCGCCAGCAGTCCCCACTCGAAGCGCGTACGCAGCCGGTCCTCGAGGGTGGCCAGCTGCTTGGGCGAGCGGTCCGAGGTGATGACGATCTGCTTGTTCGCGTTGTGCAGCGTATTGAAGGTGTGGAAGAACTCCTCCTGCGTGCGTTCCCGGTTCTCCAGGAACTGGATGTCGTCGATCAGGAGGATGTCGACGTCGCGGTAGCGGCGCTGGAACGCACTGGTCTTGTCGTCGCGCAGGGAGTTGATGAAGTCGTTCGTGAACTCCTCGGTCGACACGTAGCGCACCGACCGGGCGTTCCCCAGGGTCGTGGCGTAGTGGCCGATGGCGTGCAGCAGGTGCGTCTTGCCCAACCCCGAGCTGCCGTAGATGAACAGCGGGTTGTACGCCTTGGCGGGCGATTCGGCGACCGCGACGGAGGCGGCGTGGGCGAAGCGGTTCGAGGAGCCGATGACGAACGTCTCGAACATGTACTTGGGGTTCAGCCGGTTGCCGCCGCCGTCGCCCGTGCCGCCGCGCCGATCGTCCCGGCCGCCGCCGTGGTGCCGGTTGTCCAGCGGGACGCCGCCCCGGCCCGGCCCGCTGTCGGGGCCGCCGTCCCGCGGGTGGCTCATGTCCCTGCCCCGGCCGCTGTCCCGGTCGTGCGGACCACCGCCCGCCCGGCGCCCGTCCGCGGCTTGGCCCGGGTGCCGGTCCGACCCACCGCCGGGCGGGCCGTTCGGCTGCCGGGGCGGCGGGCCCTGATCCAGGCGAGCCTGCTGCTGCCCATACTGGTCCTGTTGACCGTACTGCCCTTGGGGCGCGGGGTAGCCGGGGTGGCCCTGCGGAGGTTGGTCGGTGCGGCCGGTGGGCGGGTTGGGCGGCGGTGCGAACAACGCCTCCTGGGCGTCCCGCGCCGTCGGCACCGCCGGCGTGCCGCCCGCGCCGCGTCCGTCCGGCCCGGCGCCGTAACCTGTGCCGCCGTGCCCGGCTGGCTCGTAACCCGCGCCGTATCCGCCGGCGCCGTGCGCGGCGGGGTTCGGCGGCGGCTGTTCTATCTGGTACGCCGGCCCGGCCGGATAACCGCGGCCGTCGGTGGCGTAGCCGTCGCCCGGGTAGCCGGACCCGTCCGGGCCGACGGCGCCGGCGGCCGGATACGGCTGGGCGATGCCGCGCGCCGGGTGCAGGGGGGCGGGCAGGGCGCCGTCCTCGGGCGGCCGGACGGTGACGGCCACCTGGATCGGCCGGCCGAGGCGGCGGGACAGCGCGTCGGTGATCGCAGGCCGCAGCCGCGACTCGATGACGTCGCGAGTGAAGGCGTCCGGGACGGACAACAGGGCAGTGTCCTCGACGATCGCGCGTAGGCGGGTCAGCCGGAGGTACGCGCGCTGCTGGGCGGAGACGATCTCGTCGGCCAACTCCTCGGTGGCCGCCGTCCACACGGCAGCCAGATCGATCGTGTCCGCCACCCCGCCCACCCCCCATCACCTGTGTGTGTGCCGGCTCAGCAGGGCCGATGGCTGGTCCCCCACCACCATCGCCGCCCACTTGTCCACAGGTTATCCACAGCCTGTGTACCGCTTGCGATTGCCGTGCTCCTCGCCGACGTGCCCGCCGCGCGCCGCGGCGGTCAGACTCAGGGTTCACCGTGCCGAACGATCGACCCCGGCACCCGGTTCCGCCCCCTGCCGCGTCCACCCGCCCGGCAGCGCGCGATCGACCGCAATCGGGCACGCTAACAGCGTTGTCCACAGGCCTACAACCGCTGCGCACATCTGCCCAGGTGGTGGGCGCCCGCTCGGGGGCGTACCAGGGAGGTGGCCCACGGCGATCTGCGGCGGATGCGGCCGTTTGGCCGGTGCGCCCGCGCCGCGTACCCTGGAACGGCTGCACTCCGGCACCTTGCTACTGTGACGGCCGAGTGCTGTTCACCGACCGGCGTGTTCGTGCCGGGTGGCGTCGGGCGCGATTGGCGCGGCGGCACACACAGCAGACGATCCCGGGCTCCGCCCGGTGGGCTAGGAAGACGGAGATCTGACGTGAGCAAGCGCACGTACCAGCCGAACAACCGCCGGCGCGCGAAGACCCACGGCTTCCGCCTGCGCATGCGTACCCGCGCCGGCCGGGCCATCATCGCGACGCGCCGCGCCAAGGGCCGCGCCCGCCTGTCGGCCTGAGCCTGTCCGGACGGATGTAGGCAGTCGTGCTGGCCGCGGCACACCGACTGCGGCGCAGCAACGAGTTCGCCGCAGCGGTCCGCGGTGGGCGCCGCGCCGGTCGCGGCGCGGTGGTGGTCCACCTGACCGCGCCGCCAGCCGGCGGCGGGGTCGAGCACCCGGCCGGCGACCAGCAACCGGGACCGGCGTGTACGCCAGGCCAGCAGGCCCTCGACGTGCGCGCCGGTTTTGTCGTGTCCCGGGCCGTCGGCGGCGCGGTGGTGCGCAACGCCGTCCGCCGCCGCCTGCGCCACCTCGTCGCGGACCGGCTCGCCGCCCTGCCGCCGGGCGCCACCCTGATCGTGCGCGCGCTGCCGGCGGCGGCCCAGCGGTCGTTCGCGGGATTGGCCGCCGACCTCGATGCCGCGCTCGCGGCGGCTCGACTCCCCCGCGCCTCCCGGGGGCGGTCGTGACGGGAGGAGCGTTGTGGGGCCCGGCGGCACCGGGCCGCCGGGCCGCCGGGCCGGGCGGCGAACCCCGATGACCGGCCCAGCAGGCCCCGCGGCCGAGGAGCACCCGCGGACCGCCGGGGACGCGACGGCGCCCGGCCGGCCGGCCACGCGTGCCGCCCGCCTGCTGACGCTCGCTATCGTCGCGTACCGTCGTTGGATAAGCCCGGCACTGCCGGCCCGCTGTCGGTTCTACCCGTCGTGCAGCGCGTACGCCTTGGAGGCGGTCGGCCGCCACGGTGCACTGCGGGGAACGCTGCTGGCGGTTTGGCGGCTGCTGCGCTGCCACCCCTTCCACCCCGGTGGGTACGACCCGGTACCCACCACCCCCGGCTGGTGGCCGGGCTGGACGCGCGCCCAGCGCGCCGCCCGGTCCGCACGACGCCGCCGCGCTGATGTGACTGGAGCCCCGAATTGCTGAGTCTCGACTGGATCTACTGGGGGATCTCCTGGATCCTGCTGACCTGGCACGGCATCTGGGACACCATCGGCGTGCCCGACGCGGCGGTGCTCGGCACCAACTGGGCGTGGATCCTGGCGATCATCTTCCTGGTCATCTCTGTCCGGGTCATTCTCTTCCCGGTCTTCGTCAAGCAGATCAAGTCGCAGCGCGCCATGCAGGCCCTGCAGCCCAAGGTCAAGGAGCTGCAGGAGAAGCACAAGGGTGACCGGGAGACGCTCCAGAAAGAGATGATGGAGCTCTACCGGGCGGAGAAGGCCAACCCGCTCATGGGCTGCCTCCCGATCTTCCTGCAGATCCCGGTCTTCCTCGGCCTCTTCCACGTGCTGCGGCGGCTCAACCCGCAACGCGAGGACGACAAGACCGCGATCTACGGCTGGACGTACGACCAGTTCCACGACGCGTCCCTGGCCCGGCTCTTCGACGCCCCGATCGCCAGCAAGTTCGGGTCGACGGCCGCCGAGCTGGCGGCGATGGACGCCAACGGCACGACCGTGAAGATCGTGACCGCCATCCTGGTGATCATCATGATCGTCACGACGTACCTCACCACCGCCCAGATGATCAAGCGCACGGGCCGCGCCGAGGACCCGCAGCAGAAGATGATCCAAAACCTGATGCTGTACGGCATCCCGGCATCACTGCTGTTCTCCGGCGCGATCTTCCCCGTCGGTGTGATCATCTACTGGGTCACGAACAACCTGTTCTCGCTGGCCCAGCAGCAGTGGGTGCTGCGCAAGTACCCGCCGCCGCCCACCGTCAACAAGGGTGCGACCGCCGGCCGCGGCACCGCCGCCAGCCGGAGCGGCCCGCCTGCCCGCACCGGCCCGCCCGCCAAGGGCCCGCTGAGCAAGGGCACCGGCAGCAAGGGCCTGGGGGGCCGTGGTGCCGACGCCAAGGGCGCCGACAGCCGCAACGGCAAGGACGCGGGTACGCCGCCGCAGGTCGACGGCAAGGCGCTGGCGCCCAAGCCCGGCGCCAAACCGGTGCGCCCCCGCAAGGGGGGACCGGCCAAGCGCCCGACGGGTTGACGCGGGCGGCCGGCTGGCCAGCCGCCGCACCGGCACCCGCGAAATGCATACGTGCCCGACCGGAGCGGCAAAGTCCGCCCGACGGGAGAACAGCGGACGAACGCAGTCCGGCCGAGCTAGTACGGAGATGACATCGTGACCGATACCAGCACCCCGCAGGTCGAGCAGCCGACCGAAGCCGACCCGGCGGTGGCCGTGGACGTGACCGAGGATCTCGACGACGACACCGCGGAGGACGCGGCCGGCGAGGAGCCCCGCGACGGCGGCAACGGGCGTGCCGTGCCCAGCGACACGGAACTCTTCCAGCAGAGCGAGATCGCCGCGGACTACATGGAGGGCCTGCTGGACATCCTCGACATGGACGGCGACATCGATGAGCTGGTGTCAGCGGGCCGCCCGGTCGTGGAGGTGGTGGGCGGCCGCCTGCAGAACCTCGTGGGACAGCGCGGCGCCACCCTGGAGGCCCTCCAGGAGCTGGCCCGGCTGGCCGTCTTCCGGCAGACGGGGACACCGAGCCGCCTGTTGCTCGATGTCGGCGGCTACCGCGCCGGCCGGCGCAAGGAACTGGCCGCCGTGGCGAAGAACGCCGTGGAGAAGGCGAAGCAGCACGGCGAGCCGGTCCGGCTGCAGCCGATGTCCGCCTTCGAGCGCAAGTGCGTGCACGACGTGGTGAACGCGATCGCCGGCGTCGAGAGCGAGTCGGAAGGCGTCGAGCCGAACCGGCGCATCATCGTACGGGTCGCGGATTGAGGCCTGCATGACCGATCCGCGCACCGCCGCGGTTCCCGGCCCGGGTGGCGTGACGCCGCCCGGGCCGCTTCACGCGGCGGGTCCCCCCGCCGCTCCCCTGCCGGATTCGCTGGCGGAGGCCGCGCACCGGCTGTTCGGGTCGCGGCTCGACCTCGCCCTGTCGTTCGCCGAGCTGCTGGCGACGGATGGCGTCCTACGCGGGCTCGTTGGCCCACGGGAGGCGCCGCGGATGTGGGACCGGCACATGCTCAACTGCGCCGCCGTGTCCGAGTTGATCCCGATCGGCGCTTCCGTTCTGGACGTAGGGTCTGGTGCCGGTTTGCCCGGTATGGTGCTTGCGGTGGCCCGACCCGACCTCACGGTCACACTGGTCGAGCCGCTGGCACGACGGACCGCCTTCCTGGAGGAGGCGGTGACGCACCTGGGTCTGGCCGGCGCCGTGACAGTGCTCCGGGCACGTGCCGAGGAGTGCGCGGCGGGACCGCACGCCAGCGGCCTCATCCCCGCGGACATAGTCACCGCCAGGGCCGTGGCGCCGCTCGACCGGCTTGCCGGCTGGTGTCTGCCGCTGGTGGCGCTCGGGGGCCGGCTGCTCGCGCTCAAGGGCGCGTCGGCCGCCGCCGAGGTCGCGTCGCACGCGGCGGCGGTGGGAGGACTCGGCGGAGCACCGCCGGTCGTCCGGTCCTGTGGGGCCGGCCTCATCGACCCGCCGGCGACCGTCGTCGAGGTCGTCCGGGAGCGGATCGTCGCGCCACCACGGTCGAGGCCGCCGCGGGGGGCGGTCCGCTCGGATCGCCGCTCCCGGGGGGAGGGTGGCTCCGAGCGCGGGAGAGCGCGGAGGGGCTGAATGGTCGGGAGAGCGTCTGTGGACGTCGCTCTCCCCCACTCGCGGGATGGCGGGATGGCCGGTTCGCCGGCGCCAGCCATGGTCAGCAGCGGGATCGGGTGGCCGTCCGGGATACGGACGCAGTGCACCGGCGCGCTGGAGCTTGTGGGGGGTTTTCTCGTTTATGTCTATCCACCCGGTGGCACCGATGGGGTTGGCCCGTCGACCGGGCGTGGTCTGCGGCGCCCGGCGGCCGTAGGCTGGCCGCGCGTCGATAGTGTGGACCGCGCCGCGCCGGACTCGAAGTCGGAGAACTCTGCGCGCAGCATGGCAGCGCACACGTCGCCCGATGGCGCGCACGGCCGCGCCGGCGGGGCCGATCCATCCGAAGCGGGCAGGGATGACACGGTGCATGAGACTGGCAGGTACGACGACCACCGCGTGAGTGCTCGGGACGGCTCTCACCCGCCGCGAGCAGGGGTTTCACGTGAAACGGCCCGCGACGGCTGGCGGCCGCCGGCGGGGCCGCCGCCCAATCCCGCCCCGGCCGACCCGGTTCCGCAGCCACGGACCGGCCGTGGCGTCGGCGTGGCGTCGGTGCCGACCGGCGGGCGCCCGCGGCAAATGAGTTCGCAGCCCGCAGCGCCGCCGGCCGAGGGCGACCGGCGACCCGCGCCGTCGCCGCGACCGCAGCCGCCGGGCGGAGGGCTCACGGCACCGGCCGACACGCCGCCCGCGCCAGAACCGCCGGACGAGGAAGATCCCACAGAAGGCGCGTACGTTTCACGTGAAACCCCGTCGCGGGAAGAGGATGACCCACCGTTGGCTATGGAGGCTTTGCGAGCCGTGCAGATCCTGAACCCGAGTGGCGTGGTGACCATGCCGCGCCCCACCCGGCCGCGGATCATGTGCGT
>DASQDS010000775.1:0-10444 GCA_035634075.1 Pilimelia sp.
CAGGAACGTCGCGCCCTGCGCCGCGCAGAGCGCGAGCACCGCCAGCCCCGTGCCGGCGGTGAACGGGGTCAGCACGGCCGCCGTCGGCCCCCCGGGCGGCACCCCCTGGAGGAGCCCGCCGAGCACCGCGCCCCAGCCGCCGGCCGCCAGCACGCTCCCGGCGGTGATCAGCGCGTCCCAGCCGGCCCGCTGCCGCGCCCCGGCCGGCCGGCTGCGCAGGCCGACCCCCACGGTCACCAGCACGGCGCCGGCCACGCCCGCGCCGACCAGCGGGAAAAGCCCGGAGAGGAGCTCGCCCTCGAGCGCCGGGAAGGCGCCGAAGAGCAGGCCGGCGGTGACGACCAGCCACACCTCGTTGCCGAGGAAGAACGGGCCGAGGGCATTGAGCGTGGCCCGCCGCGCCGCCTCGGGGGCCCGGCGGTCGAGCAGGAGGCCGACGCCGTAGTCGCAGCCGCCGAGCGCGAGGTACGTGGCGAACGCGGCGCCGAGCAGCGCGTACCAGATGGTCTCCACCGCCGCTCAGCCCGCCACGAGCAGGGGCCGCGCCGGCGCGGCCGCCGGCCCGTCGTCGCCCGGGTCGCCGGGCTGGCGCCCGAGTGCGAGGTCACGCGGGCCGCGGGCGGCGTGCCGGGCGAGCAGGGTCCAGTTCGCGACGGCGAGGCCGCCGACCAGCGCGGTGAAGCCGAGTAGGGACGCCAGCGCGGTGCCACCGCTCATCGGCGTGGCGGCGTCCCGGGCGGTGAGCAGCCCGTACGCGGCCCACGGGGCGCGGCCGACCTCGCGCACGAGCCACCCGCAGGCGGCAGCGACGAACGGCAGCGGCAGCGCCGCCAGCAGCAGGTAGTGCGGGGCCCGCCAGCGCAGCAGCCAGTCGCGGTACAGCAGCGGCAGGAGGAAGACGGCGTACGCCAGCAGGAAGGCGATGCCCATCATCACCGCGAGCGGCAGGCCGGTCCAGTCCGGTGGGGTGTAGTCGCCGGGTCCGTAGGCGGCCGTCCACTGCGCGATGAGCGCGGCGCGCTCGGCCTCGTCGCCGTACTTCGTCGGCTGCACGGCGCCGACCGCGCCGAACTGCGGGAAGCCGAACCCCATGGTGAGGCTGACCCCGACGACGCCGGCGGTCAGCCCCAGCCGCATCGAGCGCCGGAAGAAATCCACCTCGGCGGTGCGCCGCAGGAAGTGCCAGGCGCTGACGCCGGCGAGGAAGAAGCCGCCGGTGGTCAGCGCGGCGGACAGGACGTGGCCGAGGGCGAAGCCCAGCGCCGGGTTGGTCAGCAGCGCGCCCGGGTCGGTGAGGTACGCGACGCCGGCGCGCATCTCGTGGCCGACGGGGTTCTGCAGGAACGAGTTCGCCACCATGATCCAGAATGCGGAGAGGTACGCCGTGGCGGCGACGAGCCACAGCAGCAGCGTGTGCAGCCAGCGCGGGAGCCGCTGCCAGCCGAAAATCCACATGCCGAGGAACGTGGACTCGAGGGCGAACGCGAGCAGTGTCTCCACCGCGAGCGGGGCCCCGAAGACGTTGCCGACGGCGTGCGACAGCCCGCTCCAGGTCAGCCCGAACTGGAACTCCATCACGATGCCCGTGCCGATCCCGAGCACGTAGTTGATGACGTACAGGGTGCCCCAGAAGCGGACCATCCGGCCGTACACCGGCCGGCCGGTCAGCCACCACGCGGTCTGCAGGTAGACGAGCAGCGTGACGAGGCCGAGCGTCAGCACCACGAAGAGGAAGTGGAGCGAGGCGGTGGTGGCGAATTGCAGGCGGGCGAGCAGTACGGCATCCATGGGCACCTCCTGCTGAGAAAGCCTACATGTAGAAGGCCTACGCATATCTACTACGTCGAGTAGTAGTAAAACACGACGTCGTGCGGCCCGCGCCCCCGCCCCGCCCCGCCCCGCCCCGCCCCGCCCCCCCGCCCGCGCGCGCGCGCCGAGATCTTGGTCCCGCGACCCCCCGAAACGGTGGTCAGCGGACCAAGATCTACGCGGCGGTTGAGCGCGTTCGGTCCGGGACCACGGGTTGGCGCCGTGGCCGGAGGGGGCGCTGATCGTTCGCCGTGTCGCGGCCGGCGTGTCGCACAGGCAACGGGTAGTGGATCGAGGCCGCGCCCGGAGCCCGGGTGGCGTGGTGCGCCGGTCAGGCGAGGAAGAGGGCCACCGGCACCGCGACCACGGCCAGCGCCGCGCCGACCGCCGCGGCGCGGGCCAGCCTGGAAGGGGCGTCCGGGTGCAGCAGCCGGTCCACGCGGGCGGCCAGCTCACCGGTGGCCCCCAGCGCGCCCGGCGGGGTGACGGTGCCCGGGCCGGCGGCGAAGCGCAGCAGTGCGCCGACGAGCGCCCCGTCGGCGTGCCGGCGCCGGGCGCTGTCGTCGGCCCGCATCTCCACCAGCAGCGCCACGGCGGCGAGGGCGGCGCGGACCCAGCGGACCCCGGGCAGGGCCCGGCACAGCGCGGTGAACGGCAGCAGCACGAGGTCGTGCCGCTCGGCGGCGTGCGCCCGCTCGTGGCTGAGCACCGCCGCGAGCTGGCTGTCGTCGAGCAGCCGGAGGGTGCCGGCGCTGACCACCACCCGCGGGCGGACGCCCGGCAGGCAGTACGCGGCCGCGCCGGGATGGTCGAGCACCAGCGCGCCGGGCGCCGCCGGGTCGTCGCGGGCCACCAGCGCCAGGAGTGCCCGGTGCCGGCGTCGCACCCGGGCCGTGCGCACGAGGCAGGACGCGGTCGTGCCGAGCAGCACGGCGGCCACCGCCAGGCCGGCGGCCAGCAGCGCCCAGCGCCCCGGGCCGAGCGCCGCGCCGGCCGGGGCGGCGCCCCGGCCCACCCAGCCGGGTACGTCGCCGGCCAGCCGCAGCAGTGCCGTGGCCGTGCCGCCGCCGTACGGCTGCAGGGCGATCGCCAGTGGCACGCCGATGGCCGACAGGCCGATCCCCAGGCCCACCGCCTGCCAACAGACGATCGCCGTCCGGGGGCTGTGCCGCACCCACCGGGCCGGGCCCAGCGCGCGGGCGGTGAGCCAGCACGCCAGGAGTACGCCGGCGAAGTGGGCGGCGTAGAGCATCAGTCGGCCTCGGGCGGCTCTTGCGGGGCGGCCAGCGCGGCGCGCAGCACGTCGGCCTCCGAGCCGGTGACCGAGCGGGCGAAGTGCACCAGCGCGGCGTCCCGGCTGCCGCCCAGCTCCAGCGCGTCCAGCATGAGCTGGGCGATGTACGCCGCCCGGGGCGCGGCTGGCCGGTAGCTCCAGGCGCGGCCGGCCCGTTCGCGCTCGACCATGCCCTTGCCGGCGAGTCGGTCGAGGACGGTCATCACGGTCGTGTACGCCAACTCGCGCGCGTGCAGGGTGTCGGCCACCTCGCGTACCGTCGCCGGGCCGGACCGCTCCCACAGCACGTCCATCACCGCGCGCTCCAGCTCGCCCAGTCGCGTCACGGCGGCCAGCCTACCGCCGGGGGTCACATCCCCTTGGGGTGCCAGACGGTCTTCGTCTCCAGCAGGGCGGTCATCCGTTCGATGCCCGGGTCGGTCGTCCAGTCCGTCGGCGCGGCCGGCGGCCGGAGCACCCGCTTGAGCGTGCCGGCCGCCGCCTCCTCCAGCGCCACGGCCAGCTCCGGGTCGGCCGCGCCGGTGAGGTCGAGCGCGTTGACGTCGGCGTGCGAGGCCAGCCACGGTGCGGTCTCGGCCGGCCGGCCGGTGAGGATGTTGACGACGCCGGCCGGCAGGTCCGAAGTGGCCAGCACCTCCGCCAGGGTGATCGCCGGCAGCGGCGCCGCCTCGGCGGCCAGGACCACCACGGCGTTGCCCGTGACGATCGCCGGGGCGATGACGCTGACCAGCCCGAGCAGCGCCGAGTCAGCCGGCGCGAGCACGCCCACGACGCCGGTCGGCTCGGGGACGGAAAGGTTGAAGTAGGGGCCGGCGACGGGGTTCGCGCTGCCGTACACCTGGGCGATCTTGTCGGCCCAGCCCGCGTACCACACCCACCGGTCGATCGCGGCGTCCGCCTCGGCGGCCGGGACGCCCAGCGAGACGAACTGCTCCCGCCGCCCCTCGAGCATCTCCGCCACCCGGTAGAGGACCTGGCCGCGGTTGTACGCGGTCGCGCCGGCCCAGGCCCGGACGGCGGCGCGGGCGGCCAGCACGGCGTCCCGCGCGTCCTTGCGGGAGGCCAGCGCCACATTGGACTGGTGCACCTGATACGACCGTCCTGACTCACTGCGCGGGAACTTCCCGCCCACGAACAGCTTGTACGTCTTCCGGACGGCGAGCCGGGCCGGCGTCGGGTCAGGCGGGGTCGTCGGGTCAGGCAAGGTACGCCTCCAGGCCGTGCCGGCCACCCTCGCGGCCGTAACCGGACTCCTTGTAGCCGCCGAACGGCGACGTCGGGTCGAACATGTTGAACGTGTTCGCCCAGACCACCCCGGCGCGCAGCTTGTCGGCGACGGCGAGGATCCGGGACCCCTTCTCCGACCAGACGCCGGCGGAGAGCCCGTACGGCGTGTTGTTCGCCTTCTCGACGGCCTCCGCCGGGGTGCGGAACGTGAGCACCGACAGCACCGGCCCGAAGATCTCCTCCCGGGCGATCCGGTGCGCCTGGGACACGCCGGTGAACAGTGTCGGCGCGAACCAGAACCCGCGCTCCGGCAGCGGGCACGGCGGCGACCAGCGCTCCGCGCCCTCGGCCGCGCCGGCCGCCGACAGCTCCCGGATGCGCTCCAGCTGGGCGGCCGAGTTGATCGCGCCGACGTCGGTGTTCTTGTCGAGCGGGTCGCCGACCCGCAGCCGGGCCATCCGCCGCTTCAGCGCGCCGAGCACCTCGTCGTGGACGGACTCCTGGATGAGCAGCCGCGAGCCGGCGCAGCAGACGTGGCCCTGGTTGAAGAAGATGCCGTTGACGATGCCCTCCACCGCCTGGTCGACCGGGGCGTCGTCGAAGACGATGTTGGCCGCCTTGCCGCCCAGCTCCAGGCTGAGCCGCTTGCGGGTGCCGGCCACCGCCCGGGCGATCGCCCGGCCGACCTCGGTGGAGCCGGTGAAGGCGACCTTGTCCACGCCCGGGTGCGCGACGAGGGCGGCGCCGGTCGCGCCCGCGCCGGTCACGATGTTGACCACCCCGGGCGGCAGCTCGGCCTGCTGGCAGATCTCGGCGAACAGCAGCGCGCTCAGCGGCGTGGTCTCGGCCGGCTTGAGGACGACCGTGTTGCCGCAGGCCAGCGCCGGGGCGATCTTCCAGGCGAGCATGAGCAGCGGGAAATTCCACGGGATGACCTGCGCGGCCACCCCGAGCGGCGCCGGCTCGGCCGACAGCCCGGCGTAGCGCAGCTTGTCGGCCCAGCCGGCGTAGTAGAAGACGTGCGCCGCGACCAGCGGCAGATCCACGTCCCGGGACTCGCGGATCGGCTTGCCGTTGTCCAGCGACTCCAGCACCGCCAGCTCCCGGCTGCGCTCCTGCACGATCCGGGCGATGCGGTAGAGGTACTTCGCGCGCTGCGCGCCGGGCATCGGCCCCCAGACGTCGTCGTACGCCGCCCGGGCGGCCCGCACGGCCCGGTCCACGTCCGCCGGGCCGGCCTCGGCGACCTCGGCGAGGACCTCCTCCGACGCGGGGGTGACCGATTTGAACGCCGACCCGTCGGCGGGGTCGACGAACTCGCCGCCGATGAACAGCCCGTACGACGGCCGGAGGTCGACGACGGCCCGGGACTCGGGCGCCGGCGCGTAGTCGAAGGCGGGCATCAGTCCACCGTCACGTAGTCGGGACCGGAGTAGTGCCCGGTCGTCAGCTTCGCCCGCTGCATCAGCAGGTCGTTGAGCAGGGTCGACGCGCCGAACCGGAACCAGTCGGGGTCGAGCCACCGGTCGCCGGCCGTCTCGTTGACCAGCACCAGATACTTGATCGCGTCCTTGCTGGTGCGGATGCCGCCGGCCGGCTTCACGCCGACCTGGCGCCCCGTCGCGGCCCGGAAATCCCGGACCGCCTCCAGCATCACCAGGGTCACCGGCAGCGTCGCCGCCACCGGCACCTTGCCCGTGGAGGTCTTGATGAAATCGGCGCCCGCCAGCATGGCCAGCCAGGAGGCGCGCCGCACGTTGTCGTACGTGCCCAGCTCGCCGGTCTCCAGGATGACCTTGAGGTGGGCCGCGCCGGCCGCCTGCTTCACGGCGGCGATCTCCTCGTGCACCTCGTCGTAGCGGCCGGCCAGGAACGCCCCCCGGCTGATCACCATGTCGATCTCGTCGGCGCCGGCGGCGACCGCCGCCGCCGTGTCCGCCAGCTTCACCTCCAGCGGCGCCTGGCCGGACGGGAACGCCGTCGCCACGCTCGCCAGGTGCACCCCTGAGCCGCGGAGCGCCTCGGCCGCGACAGGGACCATCGACGGATAGACGCACACCGCCGCCACCGCCGGGCAGGACGGGTCGGTGGGGTCGGGCCGGCGCGCCTTGGCGCACAGCGCCCGGACCTTGCCCGGCGTGTCGGCGCCCTCGAGCGTCGTCAGGTCGACCATGCGGATCGCCAGGTCGATCGCCCAGGCCTTGGCGGTGGTCTTGATGGACCGGGTGCCGAGCGCGGCGGCCCGCTGCTCGGCGCCCACCTGATCCACGCCCGGCAGGCCGTGCAGGAAGCCGCGCAGGCTCCCCCGCCCCGGCAGGACGGGCCCCGCCGGGACGGGCCTAGTCGTCGCCGTCATGTCCGCGAGTCTACGCCCGCACACTGACGTTGATCTTGACTCCGCCGGTAGGTTGGCGACCGTGGACGTACTCGTCGTTGATCACCCGCTCGCCCGGTCGCGACTGACCGCGATGCGCGACGCCCGCGCCGATTCGGCGTCGTTCCGCGCCGCGTTGCACGAGCTCACCACAATGCTGGTGTACGAGGCGGCGCGAGCGTTCGCGGTGGAGCGCTACCCGGTGCGGACCCCGGTGGCGCCCGCGGAGGGCACCCGGCTGGCGAGCCCGCCGCTGATCGTCCCCGTGCTGCGCGCCGGGCTGGGGATGGCCGACGCGGCGCTGGCGCTGCTGCCGGAGTCGTCCATGGGCTTCGTCGGGTTGGCCCGCGACGAGCACACCTTCGAGCCCCGGGCCTACATGGAATCGCTGCCCACCGAGCTGACCGGCCAGCCGGTCCTGGTGCTGGACCCGATGCTGGCCACCGGCGGCTCGCTGCTGCACTGCTGCCGGCTGCTGGCGGACAGGGGCTGCACCGACATCACGGTGGCCTGCGTGCTGGCGGCGCCCGAGGGGGTCGCCCGGCTGGACGCGTCCGGCCTGCCCCTGCGCCTGGTCACGGCGTCGATCGACGAGGGCCTCAACGACTCGATGTTCATCGTCCCGGGCCTCGGCGACGCCGGCGACCGCCAGTTCGGTGGGATGCCGCGCTTCTGACGCGCACCCACGCCGGAGTGCGCGACCTGGGGTGGAGCGCGTACCGTGTCGGGCCATGACGTCGGTTGCCCTCGCCGAGGAACTCCTGCTGCTCGCGTACGACGACGAGACCGGCAAGGCGACCGGTTCCCGGATCGGCCTGGATCTGGGGATGGCCGCCGCGGTGCTGGTCGAGCTGGCGCTGGCGGGCCGGCTCCGGCTCGACGGCAACAGCATCGTCGCCCTCAACCCCGCGCCCACCGGCGAGCCGATCGCCGACGAGGTGCTCGGCCGCGTCGCGGCGGACACGCCGCACACCCCGGCCTCCTGGGTGCAGCGGCTCCGCCACGGCCTGCGCGACCGGGTGCTCAGCGACCTGGTCTCCCGCGGCGTGATCCGGGACGTGGACGAGACCGCCATGGAGCACATCCACGTGCACCGCTACCCGGTCGTCGACCGCACGGTCGAGCGGGACATCCGCGAGCGGCTGACGGCCGCGCTGGCCACCGACGACGCGCCCGACGAGCGGACGGCCGCGCTGGCCACCCTGCTGGCGGCCGTGCGGATGGAGCCGGTGCTCGGCTTCACCGGCGCCCAGGCGGAGGCGGCCCACCAGCGGCTGAAGGAGATCGGCAGCCGGGCCGGCTTCACCGGGGAGTCTTCGCTGGAGGACTCCACGGTGCGGCCCTCCGTGGCGATCGCCGTCGCCGCGCTCATGAAGGCCATCGAGACCGCCCTCGGCCGCGCCCCCGCCCGCCCCTGACCCGCGCCGCTCACGCATCCCGACCCCGCGCTCGCCCGCTGGCCTCACCAGATGCCGAGCGCGGCCGCCGTCTCCGTGCGCAGGGCGCGGACCGAGGCGTTCGCGCGCTCGCGGGCCGCGGGCACGTCGCCGTCCGCGACCGGCTCCACCACCTCGAGGTACGCCTTGAGCTTGGGCTCGGTGCCCGACGGGCGCACCACCACCCGGGCGCTGGGCGTGCGCAGAATCACCACGTCGGCCCCGGGGAGCAGGTCGTCCACCGACCCGACCGGCTCGTCCAGCAGCTCGGCCGGTGGCCGGGCGCGCAACCGGGCCATCGCGGCGCCGATGTCGGCGAGGTCGTCCACCCGCACGGCGAGCTGGTCGGTGGCGTGCACGCCGAACTCGGCCGCCAGCTCGTCCAGCCGGTCGGCCAGCGTGCGCAGCTCCGCGCGGAGGCCGGCGGCAAGCTCGGCGACGAGCAGCGCGGCCGTGATGCCGTCCTTGTCGCGGACCAGCTCCGGGGCCGCGCAGTAGCCCAGCGCCTCCTCGTAGCCGAACGCCAGCGGCGCCGCCCCGGTCGCCCGCACGATCCACTTGAAGCCGGTGAGCGTTTCGGCGTACGGCCGGCCGCGCGCCGCGCACATCGCCCGGAGCAGGGACGACGACACGATCGTGGTGGCGTACAGGCCGCGCGCGCCGCGGCGCATCAGGTGGTCGGCGAGGAGCACGCCCAGCTCGTCGCCGCGCAGCGTGCGCCAGCGGCCCCCGCCGGCCGGCACGGCGACCGCGCACCGGTCGCCGTCGGGGTCGTTGGCCAGCGCGAGGTCGGCGCCGGTCGCCTCGGCGAGGGCCAGCGCGCGGTCCATGGCGCCCGGTTCCTCCGGGTTCGGGAAGGCCACCGTGGGGAAATCCGGGTCCGGCGCCGCCTGCTCCGGAACCACCACCGGCGCCGCGAAGCCGGCCCGGGCGAACGCCGCGGCCAGCACCGCGCCGGCCACCCCGTGCAGCGGCGTGTACGCCACGGTCAGCTCCCGGGGCCCGTCCCGGTCGACGACCGCGGCGGCACGCGCCACGTACCCCGCGACGACGTCCCCCCCGAGTTCCTCGCCGGGGTCGCCGAGCGGCACGTCGCGCAGCGGGCCGACCGCCCGGATCGCCGCCTCGATCTCGGCGTCGGCCGGCGCCACGAGCTGTGCGCCCGCGCCGGTGTCGCCGCCGAGCGCCGCCCCGAGGTAGACCTTGTAGCCGTTGTCGCCGGGCGGGTTGTGGCTGGCCGTCACCATCACCCCGGCCGCGGCGTCCAGCGCCCGGACGGCGTACGCCAGCACCGGGGTGGGCAGCGGCCCGGGGAGCACCAGCGCCCGCAGTCCGGCGCCGGTGGCCACCCGGGCGGTGCGCTCGGCGAACGCCGCGGAACCGTGGCGCGCGTCGTACCCGATGACCAGCGGGCCGGTCGCGGCGCGGGCGGTGAGCCAGGCGACGAGGCCGGCCGCGGCCCCGGTCACCACGGCGAGGTTCATCCCGTTCGGCCCGGCCCGCAGCGGGCCGCGCAGCCCGGCGGTGCCGAAGGTGAGCGGCCCGGCGAACCTGTCGGCCACGTCGGCGGCGCTGCCCGGCAGGTCGCCGAGCAGCGCGTCGAGCTCCGCGCGCGCCATCGGGTCGGGATCGTCGTCCCGCCACCGCCGCGCGAGGCGGGTGAGTGTGTCGAGGTCCGTCACGTCGGTGCCGGTGGGGGCCATGAATGTTGATAGCACGCCCGCGGGCGCCCGCGCGCGCAACGGCGCGCCTCAGCCTGCCTGGGCGAGCCGGAACGAGCGGACCATCTCCTCGAAGACCGCCGTCGTCTCCGCGTACCGGGCCTCGCGCGCGGTCAGGTAGAACGAGTACGCCCGGCCGTTGCTGATCACGGCCCGCCAGACGCCGTGCCGCATCGTCTCGCCGGTGCCGCAGGTGTACTCCAGCTCGGCGGCCGGCTGGTTCATGAGCGTGGTGTCGCGCAGGTCGACCCGCCGGTACGGCTTCGCGCAGTTCTTCGACTTCGCCAGCCGGTCGCCGGCGGCCTTCATGAACCGGGCCGGGTCGGCGGTCGAATTCTCGACGATGACCCGCACCCGGCGGGTCTTGTCGTCCGGGTCGGTGAAGTCGACCCACAGGCCGCCGGTGCTGCGCTGCCAGCCGCGCGGCACGTTGACGGTGACGCCCCGGCCGACGTACTGCTGGGTGGGGAAGGCCGGCTTCGGCGGCGCCGCGCCCTGCCCCACCACCTGCGGGCGGGGCGGCGGCGCGGGGTCGCCGCCGGTGAGCAGCAGCGCGCCGAGCAGCACCACCGCGGCGAGGCCG
>DASQDS010000776.1:0-4137 GCA_035634075.1 Pilimelia sp.
GCGCCGACCGTCGACGCCGAGCTGGACCTGCTGGCCTGGCAGCACCCGCGGCGGGCCCGGGGCCGCGAGCAGTTGTTCCGCGAGGCGCTGGCGGAGGCGGCCCGGCTGGGCGTGACCGGCTTCGGCGCGTTGACCTCGTACGCCCGCCTGCTGCTGGCCGCCGACGCGCCCGACCCCGCCGACGACGACCCGCTCGGCGTCCGCCTGGAAGCGGACCGGGCGCCCGGCGAGTCCCCGGCGGCGCGGGCCCTGGACGCGCTGCTGCCGGCGCCGGTCGACCACGTGCTCGTCCAGGCGGACCTGACCGTGGTGGTCCCCGGCCCACCGGAGCCGGCGCTGTCGGCGGAGCTGGAGCTGGTCGCGGAGCACGAGTCGGCGGGCGGCGCCTCGGTCTACCGGGTGACGGAGGGCAGCCTGCGGCGGGCGCTGGATGCCGGGTACGGGGCGGAGGACCTGCACGGGCTGTTCAAGCGGCGGTCGGCGACGCCGGTGCCGCAAGGGCTCGGGTACCTGATCGACGACGTGGCCCGCCGGCACGGGGGCCTGCGGGCCGGCGGCGCCGGGGCGTACCTGCGCAGCGACGACGAGGCGCTGCTGGCGCAGGTGCTGGCCGACCGCCGGGTGGCGCCGCTCGGGCTGCGCCGGCTGGCGCCGACGGTCCTCGTGACGCCGTACCAGAACGGCCGGCTGCTGGCGGCCCTGCGCGAGGCGGGCTACGCCCCGGTGCCGGAGGACGCGACCGGCGCCGCGGTGCTCTCCCGGCCCAAGGCCCGCCGGGCGCCCGCCCGCGCCGGCTCGCCACCGCGCGTCCCGGACCCGATCGGGCGGCCGAGGCTCACCCCGCCCCGGCTGCTCGGCATCGTGGAGCAGATCCGGCGCGGGGACGCCGCGGCCCGGGCGGCCCGGCGCGCTCCGGTGACGGTCCGCGCCGCCAACGGGCACGCCCGCCCGGGCGAAGGGCCGGCCTCCGTGCAGGCGCACACGCAGGCCCTGGCGGTGCTCCAGCAGGCCGTGCGGGACAAGGCACTGGTCTGGGTGGGGTACGTCGACGCGCACGGCTCGACCGCGTCGCGCCTGGTCCGACCGGTGTCGATGGGCGCCGGGTACCTGCGCGCGGAGGACGAACGCACGGAGATGCTGCACACCTTCGCGCTCCACCGGATCACGGCGGCCGTCCTCGACGAGTAGCGGCTGGCCGGTCCGGGCGACGCGCTCGCCCCCGTGGTAACCCGAACGCGCCCGCACCGGCCCGCCCACCGCGACGCCCCTCGCGCCACCAGAGGCGATGCCGCGCGGCCGTCCTCAAAGAGACGCACGCAAGGGGGTCCCCGGTTGCGCCGGACCCCCAACTTTCTGACCCCGCGTGATCATCCGACCGCGTGTCACACTGGGAGGCTTGTGGCCCACGAGGCCGTCGGCGACAGAGAGGCAGACCCCGTGAGCGGCGGACCGTTGATCGTCCAGTCCGACAAGACGCTGCTGCTGGAGGTGGACCACCCCGACTCGACGGTGTGCCGGATGGCGATCGCGCCGTTCGCTGAGCTGGAGCGCTCCCCGGAACACATGCACACGTACCGGCTGACGCCGCTGGGGCTGTGGAACGCCCGCGCCGCCGGGCACGACGCCGAGGGCGTGGTGGACGCGCTGCTGCGCTTCTCCCGCTACCCCGTCCCGCACGCGCTGCTGGTGGACGTCGCCGACACGATGGACCGGTACGGGCGGCTGCAACTGCTCAACCACCCGCAGCACGGTCTGGTCCTGCGCGGGCTGGACCGGGCGGTGCTGGTCGAGGTGGCGAAGTCGAAGAAGCTGGCCGGCATGCTGGGCGGGCGGATCGACGACGACACGATCGTGGTGCACCCCTCCGAGCGCGGCCGGCTCAAGCAGGCGCTGCTGAAGGTGGGCTGGCCGGCGGAGGACCTGGCCGGGTACGTGGACGGCGAGGCGCACGCCATCGCGCTGCGGCAGGACGGCTGGCAGCTGCGCTCGTACCAGACGCAGGCCGTCGAGCAGTTCTGGGCGGGCGGCTCGGGCGTCGTGGTGCTGCCGTGCGGGGCCGGCAAGACGCTGGTCGGCGCGGCGGCCATGGCACAGGCGTCGGCCACCACGCTGATCCTCGTGACCAACACCGTGGCCGGCCGGCAGTGGAAGCGCGAGCTGCTCGCCCGCACCACGCTGACGGAGGAGGAGATCGGCGAGTACTCCGGTGAGCGCAAGGAGATCCGGCCGGTCACCATCGCCACGTACCAGGTGCTCACCGCCCGCCGGGGCGGCGCGTTCACCCACCTCGACGTCTTCGGCGCCCGGGACTGGGGCCTGGTGATCTACGACGAGGTGCACCTGCTGCCCGCCCCGATCTTCCGCTTCACCGCGGACCTGCAGGCCCGCCGGCGGCTGGGGCTGACCGCCACGCTGGTGCGCGAGGACGGCCGGGAGGGCGACGTCTTCTCGCTGATCGGGCCGAAGCGCTACGACGCGCCGTGGAAGGACATCGAGTCGCAGGGCTGGATCGCGCCGGCGGACTGCACCGAGGTCCGGGTCACGCTCACCGACGCGGAGCGGATGGCGTACGCGACGGCGGAGCCGGAGGAGCGGTACCGCCTGGCGGCGACGGCGCGCACGAAGCTGCCGGTGGTGAAGGCCCTGGTGGAGCGGCACCCCACCGAGCAGGTGCTGGTGATCGGCGGGTACATCGACCAGCTGCACGAGCTCGGCGAGTACCTCGACGCGCCGATCGTGCAGGGCTCCACGACGAACAAGGAGCGGGAGCGGTTGTTCGACGCGTTCCGCTCCGGCGAGGTGGCCACGCTGGTGATCTCCCGGGTCGGCAACTTCTCGATCGACCTGCCGGAGGCCGCGGTGGCGATCCAGGTCTCCGGCACGTTCGGCTCCCGGCAGGAAGAGGCGCAGCGGCTCGGCCGGGTGCTGCGGCCGAAGGCCGACGGCCGGCAGGCGCACTTCTACACCGTGGTGTCCCGGGACACGATCGACACGGAGTACGCGGCACACCGGCAACGGTTCCTGGCCGAGCAGGGGTACGCGTACACGATCGTCGACGCCGACGACGTCCTCGGCCCACCCCTGCCCTCCACCGACTGACCGGCGGGGGGTGCCCCGTCAGCGGGCCGGCAGCTCCGGGCCGGGGGACAGCAGGTCGGCCAGCATGTCCCCGTACTCGTCGATGCGGGCCAGCACCTCGGCGGCGCCCAGCTGGCGGACGGCGGCCGCCTCGCCGACGGCGGCGGCCTCGACCTCCGGCCAGTCCAGCGGGGCGGACGCGGTCGGGGCCGGCTGGGCGCGCAGCGAGTACGGCGCGACCGTCGTCTTGGCGGCGTTGTTCTGGCTCCAGTCGATGAAGACCTTGCCCGGCCGCAGCCGCTTCGCCATCCGGGACGTGATCTGCCGGGGGGCGCGGCGCTCCAGCTCCTCGGCGAGCCGCCGCGCGTACGCGGAGATCTCGTCGGCGGTCTGGGTGCCGGCCACCGGGCAGCACAGCTGCATGCCCTTCTTGCCGGAGGTCTTCGGGTAGCAGGCGACGCCGTCGTCGGCCAGCCGGTCGCGCATCAGCACCGCCACCTGGCAGCACTCGCGCAGGCCGGCGGGCGCCCCCGGGTCCAGGTCGACGACCATCAGGTCGGGTTTGGCGCCCACCCGCCACTGCGGGGTGTGCAGCTCCAGCGCGGCGAGGTTCGCGAGCCAGACCAGCGTGGGCAGGTCGTCACAGACCACGTAGTCGAGGGTCTCCCGGCCGGTGGACGAGCCGGGCACGGGCAGCGTCTCCAGCCGCACCCAGTCGGGCGTGCTGGCCGGCGCGTTCTTCTCGAAGAAGAACTGCCCGTCGACGCCGTTGGGGTAGCGGATGCGGGTGAGCGCCCGGTCGCGCAGGTGCGGCAGCAGAACGCCGGACACGCGGGTGTAGTAGTCGATGACCTCGCCCTTGGTGAAGCCGGCGGCCGGGTAGAGCACCTTGTCGAGGTTGGACACCTCGAGTTCCCGCCCGTCCACCTGGACCATCATCCGGTCAACCGGCACCGTCGCCCCCTTCGAGGTCGTCTACGGTCTTATCCGGCCGCAGCCGCAGGAAACGCGGGAACCGCAGCCGGCCGTCCGGCGTGCGCTGCCCGTACTTGACCTCCA
>DASQDS010000777.1:0-14032 GCA_035634075.1 Pilimelia sp.
CTACGAGCGGATGTTCCACCCCGACGTGGTCACCGGCCGCCTGCTTGAGGTGTACGCCCACACGGCCGGCACGGCCCGTCGAGTCTGACCTCAGCGGGGCGCGGTGCCGGCGCGGGCGGCGAAGGCGATGCTGGCCAGCAGGAAGCCGCCGTTGACGACGGTGAAGGCGGCGATCAGGCCCACCGTCCAACCGGGCGCGACCGCCAGCACCAGGCCGGCGGCGGCGACCAGCGCCCCGTAGTCGCGGACCAGCTTCACCAGCCGGACCGGCAGGGAGCGGGACGGGACCATGCTGGCCGCCTGCGGGCCGGACTGGAGCACCGAGGTCACCAGGTTGACCAGCCAGGTGCCGGCGAACGCGGCGAGCAGCCAGGCCGGCGTGCCCGGCCGCTGCGCCGCCGCCGTCGCCGCGAGGGCGGTGACCAGGGCGATCTGCGCCGCCACATCGCAGAGGATGTCCAGCCGGGCGCCGGCCGGGCTCGTCCGGCCGGTCACCCGGGCGAGCTGCCCGTCGGCGCAGTCGAGGCCGTACGCCAACTGCCAGCCGACCACCGCGAGGAGGCCGACCAGCCAGGCGGGGACGCTGCCCGCCGCGACCGGCCCGGCCAACGCGATCACGGTGACGGAGGTGGCCAGCCCGATCACCAGGTTGGCGAGGGTGAGCGCGGTCGGCGAGGCGCCCGCGCGGTGCCCGGCCAGCGCCAGGGCAGCGCCGAGGCGCTGGCTCAGCGCCTCGCTGAACAGCCCGCCGCCCCGGTTGGTGGCGTAGAACGCCGCGGCGTCGGGACGCCTCGCGGCGGCGTCCACGGTTGCGGCCCGGACGGGCTCAGCGTCCGGCGTCGGCGCGGTCGAGGCTGGCGAGGGCACCGGCGTAGTCTGCCAGGCGCTCACGCACCTCGTCAGGACCCATCGCCAGGTGTTCCAGGATCGTGTACCTGTCCGGGCGCGTGTCCGGCGCCCGCAGCAGCACGGCGGTGAACTCCTCGTCGGTCAGCCCCAGGTCACCGGGCGAGCGGGGCAGCCCGTGCCGGGCCAGGCAGCCGGCGAGCTGCCGGAAGCGGGCCGTGTCCTGGCGCAGGAAGGTGCACACCAGCGCACCGACGCCGACCTGGGCACCGTGCGAGGACGTGCCCGGGTGCATCGTGTCGATCGCGTGCGAGATCTCGTGGCAGCCGCCGCTGCACGGCCGGCTGGACCCGCACACCGACATCGCGATGCCGCCCATGATGAGCGCCTCGGCCAGCACGGTGAGGAAGTCGTCGTCGGCGATCGTGCCCGGGTGGTTGAGCACCGCCTCGGCGCCGCCGCGGGCCAGGGTGACCGCCAGGCCGTCGAGCGGCTCCGCCCGCACCTCGTGGGCGAGCTGCCAGTCGGCCACCGCGTTGAGGTTGCTGACCGCGTCCCCGATGCCGGCCTTGGTCTGCTCGTCCGGGCCGTCCTCCACGAAATCCAGGTCGACGACGACCGCGAGCGGGATGTGCACGCCGTAGGAGCCGCGGCCCCCGTCGTGGTCCAGCGAGCTGACCGGGGAGGCGATCCCGTCGTTGGCGAGGCTCGTCGCCACCGACACCATCGGGATGCCGTAGCGGGAGGCCGCGTACTTCGCCGTGTCGATGGTCTTGCCGCCGCCGATGCCGACCACCGCGTCGTAGGACCGCTTGCGGAGCTGGTCGCCCAGCTCGGTGGCCGCGTCGAGCGTGCCGCCGGCGACGCGGAACACGTCGGCCCGGCCCAGCCCCGGCTTGATCAGCTCGGCGATCCGCTCGCCCTGGCCGGGGCCGACGACGACCGCCACGTCGCCGCCCGCCGAGATCCGCCGGTCGGCGAGGATCGCGCCGATCTCCGCGACGGCGCCCCGGCGCACCTCGATGGCGAGCGGGGTGTTGACCGTGCGGGCTAGTAACGGCACGCGATCTCCCGCGCGCGGCTCAGGTCGTCGTGGTTGTCCACCTCTACCCAGTCGACCGCCCCGATCGTCGCCGCGCGCACCTCCCCACCGCGGCGGGCGTACTCGGCGTACCCGTCCTCGTAGTAGAGGTTGGGGTCGCGGCGCCACGTCGCCTCCAGCGCGTCGGCCAGACCCGGGGCGGCGGCCGCCTCGATCAGGGTCGCGCCGATGTACTCCCCGAACGCCTCGGCCGGGTCCATCAGCTTGGTGATGGCGGTGAGCTGGCCGTCGGCGTCGAAGGTCACCTTCATCTCCTCCTCGCCGAGCCGCTTGACGTCGTCCACCGCCAGCAGGATGCCGGGGCCGCGCTGGGCGAGCAGCGTCTTCTCGACGCCCACCGGGTGCACGGTGTCGCCGTTGACGAGCAGCGCCCCGCCGGCGAACTGCTCCCGCGCCAGCCACAGCGAGTACGCGTTGTTCCACTCCTCGGCCCTGTCGTTGGGCACGAGCGTGAGAGTGACGCCGTACGCCCGCTCCAGCCGCTCCTGGCGCTCGCGGACAGCCTCGGCGCGGTAGCCCACCACCACCGCGACGTCGGTCAGGCCGACGGCGGCGAGGTTGCGCAGGGCGATGTCCAGGATCGTCGTCTCGCCGTCGACCGGCACGAGGGCCTTGGGCAGGGAGTCCGTGTACGGGCGCAGGCGGCGTCCGGCGCCGGCGGCGAGCACCAAGCCGATCATGTGCGTCCTTCCAGGGGTGGTCGGGCTCCGTGACCCTATCGCCAAGCGGGCCGTCGGCGGGGTCCCGCCCCGGTCAGCCCGCGGCCGTGGTCGTCGACGATCAGCGCGCCGACGCAGCGCAGCAATCCGGGTGACACATAGCGACACTAGCCTTGGCAAGTCTTGAGAGTTCGCCACGTGCGGGCCAGTATGTCCGTACGGTGCCTTCAGGGGTGATGCGCAAATGCAGGTTCGCGATGCGATGACCAAGCCAATTCTCGTGGTCGGCCCTGAGCACACGCTCCGGCAGGCCGCCCAGCTCATGTCGGCGCGTGGCGTCGGTTCGGCCATCGTGGTCGACCCGGACGCCAACGGCATCGGCATCATGACCGAACGAGACGTGTTGAAGGCGATCGGCGCGGGGCTCGACCCGGACGTGGAGCGCACCTCCGCCCACATCACCTGGGACGTCGTCTACGCCGGGCCGGACTGGACGCTCGAGGACGCGGCCGCGGCCATGTCCCGGGGCGGCTTCCGCCACCTCGTGGTCATGGAAGACGACGACGTCCTCGGCGTGATCTCCGTCCGCGACATCATGCGGGTGTGGTCACGCAACCGCGCTAACGCCTAGGCGGCGTCCTCGGGTTCATTGAGCCGGGCTGATGATGATCAATGCTCGGAGAGCCGTCCCGGCGGACGCGGAAGAACTGGTTCGGCTACGCGGCGTAATGTTGGGCGACATCCGCGTGGACAGGTCGGGAGCCTTGGCCGCCCGGGCGGTAGGAGCGGTTGATCAACGACTGGGCGACCTGGGCGCCGTCGTCAATCGCCTGAGCCGGCGGCCCAGTAGTCATTGAGTATCTTGACGGCCTGGTCTTTGGTCAGCCCAGCGACCTCCGCGTCCGGCAGCCCGACGCGGTGTACCAGAAGGTATGCCAACTCGACGGGAAGCGACTCGGCCGGCGCCCGAACGAGCCCGCGCTCCGGCCGGACGCCGTCGCGGACGCAGGCCCAAAAGTCCTCCTGCGTGACGTGCAACTGGTCCCGCAGGATCATGATGGGCCATCGAGGTGCCGTAGGCTTCCCGGCTGACTGGCCGGCTGAGCCTGGTAGGCAACACCCGTCCGTCGGTCAGGCACAGTTCGTACGTCTCGTGGTGCGTGGTCCCCCGGCCGCGGGCGTTGCGCACCAGTGTCCACCCCTTCGGTGACGCAGAAAGGTGGCGTGGTCCTGGCGGGTCAGCGGCGGCCACGTCATGCGGCGGTGCGCCGGGAGTCGTCAACGCCAACCAGCCGACTGCGCAGCTGGTCGTCGTCGCTGAATGTGATCAGCTGCACCGGCCCCAGTTGTCAGCGTGGTTCGGCACATCGGACATTGCAACAGGCCGGGGGCCGGCCGTGGTCGGCCCCCGGCCCGCTGCACTACGGGCCGACGAAGATGACCTTCGCCCGCCAGTCCTGGCCGTTGATGCCCGGCCCGCTGACGACCGTCGGCGTGCCGGTCGGGACGCCGTCGGTGAAGCCCAGCCGGGACAGGTTCCCGGTCGAGCGGGACGCCAGGTAGAGGTTCCCCTCGGAGACGAACACGCCACCGGAGTCGGCGAAGCTGACCGTGCCGCCGGCCGTGAACCGCTGGGCGCCGATGGCGCCGCTGTCGGGGGTGAAGGCCCGCCAGTAGAGCGCCGTGTGCCCGGCCATCGTGTAATACACCCGGCCGTCGCTGTAGAACATGCCGGTCACCTGCGGGATCTCGTACCAGAAGTCGGGCAGCGCGCCGGCGAACGTCTGGCCGGGCGGGCCCACGTCCGTGATGACGGTGTCCCACTTGGGGTCGCGGTAGGGCTCGGCGGCGGTCACGGCGCCCAGCGTGCTGCCGTCGAAGGTGCGCCGGCGGAACACGGTGCCCACGTTGTAGAACAGCGTGCCGCCGACCCAGAAGCCGCCCCGCGCAGCCGACCAGTTGTACGCGGTCAGCGGGAGCTCGGTGCGGGGGCCGACGGTGCCGGCCCCGTCGTAGCTGCGCCGGTAGGTCTTGTCCTCGGTCCCGACCGCGGTCGGGGCCGGCGTGCGGACCACCTCGATGGCGTTGAGGAACGGGAACCAGGCCGACCCCTTGAGCAGGTCGATGTCGAGGACGCCGTCGCTGGTGACGCTGAAGACGCGGACGATTCCCTTGTCGTTGCCCGCGGCCGCGGTCACGTCGAAGTCGGTCAGCTTGCGGACCCCGTCGATGTTCACATGGAACTTGCGGAAGCCGACGGCGCAGGTGCACCGGCTGGCGAAGAAGAGCCGCACCTGCACGGTCGTGCCGCGGGCGACCGGCACGTCGAAGAGCAGGTTGGGCACGATCGAGTTGCCGTGCCGCTCGCTGTTGAAGACCTCGCGCGGCAGGTGCTGGCCCGCGCTAGCGTCGACGGCCGGCACCCACGTCCGCCCGGCGATCGAACCGGTGCCGGCGTTGTGCGAGGTGTCCGGCGTGGCCTGCAGGTCACCGCGCCAGTTGAGGGCGCCGTCCGCCGCCTGGATCAGCTCACCGCCCGCGTTGATGCGGTACAGCGCAGCGGCCGGCTTGTTGGCCCCAAAGGTGTGGACGTTGCGCGGCAGGGCCGGGGTGGCGGTCGAGTGCAGCGGCGCACCGCCGGCGACCGGGAAGAACGCGATCCGGTCGCGCTTGTACTCCTGGTTCCCGATGTACTCCTGGTCGGACCCGACCCAGAGGCCGGCCGGCGTCACGGTTAGGTCGCTGACGCCGATGCCGCGCGGGTGCCGGCCCGGGTTCCACGCCGTTGGCAGGCCGTTGCGCGGGTCGAGCGCGGCGAGGCTCGGGCGCGCGATGGCACCGGCGGCCGCAGAATTGGTGCCGGCCGGGTTGTTGACCCAGCGCTGGTGGCCGCCGATGTAGACGACCTGCTCGCTGATCGCCACCGACAGCAGCGTGTCGCCGCCGGTGTCGGCGATCCAGGTCGGCTGGAGCCCGGTGCCGGTCGCCGCGGTCTCCCAGCGGGCGGCCGCGTCGCACAGGGTGCCGGTCGCCTTCCCGCCCGTCGTGACGATGACGAAGTAGCTGCCGTCCGGCGAGAACGCCACGTCGCGCACGTAGGAGTCCCAGGACGGCGGGAAGCAGGGCGCCCTGTACCGCTCGGTGTCCCAGTTCGCGATGGCGGCTGTCGATCCGTCGAGTTCGAAGATGACGACCTGGTCGTGCACCGCCCCGTTGACCTTCTTGAAATTGCCGATCGCGATAAGCCGGCTACCGTCCGGCGCGAGCGCCAGCTTGTCTACGCCGACCGGCGCCCGGGCGTTGGTGCTGCCCGGCGTCCAGTTGTGGTTCTCGGTCACCGTGGCGGTCAGGTAGCCGGTCAGGGCGCCGGTGGTGGCGTTGACGGACGCCAGGCCGCCACGGGCGTTGCTCGGGTCCGCGGTGGTGAAGTTGCCGCCGACCAGCAGGTGGCCCGCCGCCAGCGCCAGGTCCTGGACGGCACCGTTGAACGCCGGCCCGGTGAAGCTTGTCACCAGCGACCCGTCGGCCACGTTGAGCAGCGCGACCTTGCGCCGGTTGACGCCGTTCACCGTGTTGAACCGGCCACCGATGAACACCGTTCCGGGCGTGGGCCCGGCGATGACCGCGGTGACCGCGCCGTCCACCACCGGGGCGAACGCGTCGGACACCGCGCCGGTCGCCTCGTCGAAGCCGAACAGGTACGAGCGCGGCTTGTCCACCGCCGTGCCCGTGCTGCGGACCGTGGTGAAGGTGCCGCCGGCGATGATCGTCTCGCCGGCGTCGTAGATGGTGTCGACCTGCCCGTTGCGCACGCTGGGCGTCTCGGCCTTGGGTACGGCGGAGACGGGGGTCGGGTGGCCGGGCGGGGCGGCGGCGGCCAGCGCCGCCGTCGGCGACACCGCGACCAGTGCACCGGCGGCGACGACGGCGGCACAGACGAGGGCGAGCGGGCGGCTGCCCACTGGCTTGGGTGAGGGCACCAGTGACTCCAGGTAAGGCAGGGGAGCTGCGCGGCGGCGGCGGAGGGCCACCCCGGGAGGATCGCGCGCAATCGGTCAGGGGCTCACCTACCGTTCCGTGTCTGGCGCCGATAGTCCAGATGCGAACGTGCATTTTGGCCGAACGCCTGATTCGCCCGTCCGGGCGTCCCGGCCCCGGCCGGGACGCCCGGACTAACCCGAACCGGTGGCGAGACAGCGATGTCCCGGCCAGTCGCGCCGGGACATCGCTGTATGCATATAGCTCACTACGGTCCGACGAACACGGCCTTCGCCCGCCAGTCGACCCCGTCGACCGCCGGCCCGCTCAGGACGGCCGCCGGGCCCACCGGGGTGTTGTCGACCCAGGACAGCGCGGTGAGATCCCCGCTGCCCCGGCGCACCACGTACAGCGTCTGGCCCGACACCATCACCGCGGCCGCGTCGGCGAAGCCGGTCGAACCGGGCACGGTGAACCGGTCCGCCCCCACGACGCCGGTGTCGGGCGTGAACCACCGCCAGAAGAGGGCATTCTGGTTGTAAAGGGTGTAGTAGAGCCGGCCGGCCGCGAAGAACATGCCGGTCACGGTGTGCAGCTCGGGGTAGAAGTTCGGCAGGACGCCGGCGTACGTCTGCCCCTCCGGGCCCGCGTCGGTCTCCACGAGGTCCCACTGCGGGTCGTGGTAGGGGTCCACAGCGGACGGTGGGCCGAAGGTGGTGCCGTCGAACGCGCGCCGGTGCAGGCCGCCGCTCATGGCGTAGAAGAGGGTGCCGCCCACCCAGAATGCGGCCTTCGCGCCGGACCATGCCGTGCCGTCCGGGTTCGCCACCGGGGTCGGGGCGCCGATCGCCGCGGCTCCGTCGTACGACCGGACCGTGACGTCGTTGGCCGTGCCGACGGGCGGCGGCGGACCGGTCCGGACGATCTCGATGCCGTTGATCAGTGGGTGCTCGACGACGTGGGTGAAGTCGATGTCCACGGTGCCGTCGCTGGTCAGCACCGCGCTCCGCATCGTGCCCCGGTTGTGCCCGGTCTGCGCCACGATGTCGAAGTCGGTGAGCATCGGGGCGCCGTCCAGCGAGACGGTGAACTGGCGCTGCCCCGCCGCCTGCGTGCAGCCGCACCGGTTGGCGAAGTAGAGCCGCACCTCCACCTCGGTGCCCGCCGGCACCGGCAGCTCCCACTCCAGCTCCGGCGCCGGGCTGTTGTCCCAGCGTTCGCTGGAGAAGATCCCGATCGGCGTGCCGGCGGGCACGGTCGCGTCCAGCCCGCCCACCGTGGACGAGTTGGACGCGCTGCTGCCCGAGTTGCGGTACGGGCTGGTGCTGGAGTTGTCGGCCAGCCAGTCCGGGCCGCCGTCCGTCGCGAGCAGGAGCGGACCGCCGGCGTTGAGCCGGTACAGCGTGTTGGTCGGCAGCGTGCCGCCGGCCTGGTACACCTTCCCGGGCAGCGCCGCGGCGTTCGCCGGGTGCGGCGCCGCGCCGCCGGTGAGCGGGAAGAACGCGATCCGCCCGCGCCGGTACTCGAAGTCGCCGATCCACTCGTCGTCGCTGCCGAGCCACAGCCCCTCGGGCGTCAGGTACATCTCCGTGACGCCGTAGTTGCGCGGGCGCCGGCCCGGGTTCCACGCCAGCGGCAGGCCGTTGACCGGGTCCAACGCGGCGATGCTGGCCCGCCCGACCGCGCCGTCGCGCGCCGTGTCGCTGCCGAACGAGTTGTTCAGCCAGCGCAGGTGGCCGCCCACGTACACCGCCCGCTCGCTGACCGCCACCGACAGAAACGTGTCACCGCCGGAGTAGTTCACCCACGTCGGCTGGAGCGCCCCGCCGGTGGCCGCGGCCTCCCAGCGGGCGGCCGTGTCGCACAGTGTGCCGGCGAACCGGGAGCCGGTCGTGACCACGACGAAGAACGACCCGTCCGGTGAGAACGCCACGTCGCGCATGTACGTGTCGAACGCCTGCCAACGGCAGCGGGGCGTGTACCGGGTGGTGTTCCAGTCCGCGATCGTGGCGGCCGTGGCGCCGAGGTCCAGCTTGACGATCTGGTCGTGCAGCACCCCGTCGGCGTTCCTGAAGTTGCCGATGACCACGAGTTGGGTGCCGTCCGGCGAGATGGCGAGCTTCTCCCCGCCCACGCCCGCCCTGGCGCCGGCCACCCCGTCCCAGGTGTGGTTCCCGGTCAGCGCGGTGGTCAGGTAACTGTCCACGGCCCCGGTCGACGCGTCGAGCGAGGCGAGCCCGGCGCGGGGGTTGGCGGCGCCGGCGGTGGTGAAGATGCCCGCTACGAGCAGGCGCGAACCGACCAGCGCGATGTCGTTGATTGCCCCGTTGAAGGGCGTGTTCCCGAAGCCGCTGACCAGCGCGCCGTCCGACACGTTGACCAGCGCGACCTTGCGCCGGTTCACCCCGTTGACGGTGTTGAACTTGCCGGCCAGGAAGACCGTCCCCGGCGTCGGCCCCGCGATGACCGCGTTCACCTCGTTGTCCAGCACCGGCGCGAACGCGGAGTCCACGGCGCCGGTCGCCTTGTTGAAGGCGAGGACGTAGTTGCGGGTCATGTCCGTGTCGGAGTTGCGGTTCTGGACCGTCGTGAAGGAGCCGGCCGCGATGATCTTCGTCCCGGCGTCGTGGATCGCGTAGACCCGCCCGTCCGAAATGTCGGGCGACCGGGTGGTCGGCACGTCGGAGACCACAGTGGAGTGCGTGGGCGCCGCCACCGCGGGGCTCGCGCCCAGTGCGACGGCGGTCGCCGTGAGCGCCGCGGCCAGCGCGGCCACCGGCCGGCGCGGCAGGGACGGAACAGGTGGCACGGGCGTCTCCGGGGGGCGGGGTGAGGTGGGGATCCACACGATCGCGCCGTAGCAGGAAACGGTCCAGCGCACGGTCTGCTATCTGACCGATCATCTGACCGATGGGCAGCGGACGCCGGCCGTTCGTGCCCGCGGCCTAGCCGGCCGGCGGGGACGCCCCGGCGGTCGGCGGCGGGGCGCCGAAGTGGGGGTCGGTCGCCAGCTCGCGCCACGCGGCCGCGGCCTGGCTGCCGGCGGCCAACGTCGTGTCATAGTGCGGCGGCCGGGCCATCTTCTCGCTGAAGTACACCAGGCCCTTGATCTGTGGCTGCCGCTTGACGTACTCCCGGACCTCGCGCAGCCACGCCGCGCGCTGGGCATCCGTGCCGTCCCCGGTCACCCCGAACTCGCCCACCAGCACGGGGCGGGGGCGGGTGCGGGCGAACGCCATGAAGGCGTCCATCTGCTCCCCGAAGCCGGCGAAGCCCTCCTCGGAATAGGCATCGGCACACAGCCAGTCGACCTGGTCGTCGCCCGGGTAATACGCGGCGCCCTGCCGCTTGCTGTCGACGAAGCCCTGCACGTGCGGGCACCAGACGAAGCCGGCGTTGCGCGTGCCGGTGGCGGCGAAGATGGCGCGGATGTGTTTCCACGCCGCGACGTAGTCGGCCGGTGAGTGGATCTTCGCGGCCAGGTTCGGCCGGTCCATCTCCCACCGCCAACGCAGCAGCACGGGGTGGCCGTAGTCGCGGATCGCCTCGGCCCGCGCCCGGATGAGCTGGTCGTACACCCCGCTGGTGACCGACCGGGTGTCGGTGCCGGACCAGGAGATGAGCTGGAGGCGGCCGGCGGACTGGAAGGCCACCTGGGTGGGGCTCGGGAACTCGTCGGTCCACTGGTGGTACATGTGCGCGATCGCCAGCCGGGAACCGCCCTGCCCGGCGAACCCCTCCAGGGCCGCGGCGCGGCCCTGCGGCGTCTCCCAGTCAGCCTTCACCCATGCGCCGAGCCAGGCGCCGCGCGTCGGCACAGCGGGCCCCCACCCGGTCGTCGCGAGCCGGCCGGTCCGGGGCGGAGCCGGTGGCTGCGCCGCCGAGGTCGGCGGCGGGTCGGCGGGCGGCGGCGCCGCCGCTTCCCCCGCGCACCCGCTCAGGGTGATCACTGCGCCGGCCAGTACCGCCAGCACCCCCCGTGCGCACCACGACACGTCGAACCCTCCCCAGGTCGTTCCCGTGCACGCCTACGCGGCGCCCGGCCCGCCGCCACCGCCGCGCCGCCGCAGCGACCGCAGGGCGTCGAGTTGCAGCACGCCACGCAGCCGCCACGCCGCGGCGGCGTACCCGAGCGCCCCGACCGCGGCGGTCCCCGCGAGCACGCCCGGGCCGTCCCCGACCAGCCCGCGGGCCACCAGCGGCGGCGCGCCGAAGCAGGCCAGCGCCAGCGCCGCCGCCACCAGCGTGCCGCGCCCGAACGGGTGCAGGCCCAGCCGCCACCGTAGCTGAGCCAGCGGCAACAGGTTGGTCAGCAGGATCGACGTCGACCACGCCGCGGTCGCGCCCATGATGCCGTACCGCGGGATGAGCAGCACGTTCATGCCGAGGTTCAGCACCGTGCCGGCCAGCGCGTTGCCGAACGTCCAGGTCGTCTTGCCGGCCATGTTGAGCACCGCGTCCACCGCGCCGCAGCCGGTGGCGACCAGCATGGTCAGCGCGAGGTAGACAGTCACCATGGCGCCCGCGGCGTAGCCGTCGCCGAAGAGCGCGAGGGTGGGCCCGGCGAACACCGCGAAGAGGAGGTACAACGGCCAGGCCAGCAGCACCAGCCAGGCCGTCGCCGCCTGGTAGAGCCGGCCGGCGGCGGCCCTGTCGTCGCGGGCCAGGTGCTCGGCGAGGCGGTGCTGCACCGCGGTGGACAGCGCCTGGCCGGAGAGCTGACCCAACGCGAGGAACCGGGTGGCGGCCGTGTAGATCGCGGCGTCGGAGAGCCCGCGCAACGCGCCGAGCAGCACGATGTCGGCCCGCTGGACGACCATCTGGGCGAGGCTGCCCAGCGCGCGCGGGCCGGTGAACCGCCAGTACGGCCGCCACTGCTCCCGGACGGACACGGGCGCGGGTCGGCCCGCCGCGGCGGCCGCCCGCTCCGCCCGGCGGACGAGCAGCGCCAACCAGACCAGGGCCACGGCGGCGGCGGGCAGGTACGGTGCCGCCCACGCCACGGGCAGCGCGGTGGTCACGGACAGGCCCAGCCCGGCGGTCCCCAGCACCGCCAGGGTCTGCAGCGCGTTGCGGCCCAGGCGCTCGACCAGGATCAGCGGCCGCATCTGCCGGAAGCCCTGGCAGGCGGCCAGCGCCACGTCGCTGGCGGCGGCGAACGGCACGAACACCAGCAGGATCCGCAGCGCGTCGACCGCGCCCGGCCCGGCCTGCGGGAAGAGCGCCTCAGCCACGGCCGGCGACCACCACCAGCCGGTCACCGCGATCACGGTGCCCAGGCCGAGCACCGGCAGCAGGCCGGCCAGGACGGCGGCACGCAGGCGCTCCGGTTGGCCGAGGACGCGATACCGGCTGAGGAAGTACACCGAGCCCAGGTCGGCGCCCAACCGGGTGGCACCGTAGGCGATGACGAACGCGCTGCTGGCCGCGAAGAACAGGCCGGCCTCGCCGATCGGCCAGCTGCGCGCCACGACGACGTTGAGGCCGAAGCCGGCGAGTGCCGCCAGGGCGACGCCCGCCAGGTTGGCGACGCCGTGCCGGGCGGCGCCCCCCAGCTCCGCCGAGCCCGGCTGGCGGGTGGCGGCCGGGGTCAGCGTCGCCACGACGGCACGCGCCCCCACCAGGCGGCCAGCCGCTCGTCGTACGGCGCGAAGTGCTCCTCCAGCCGGGCGCGCAGCTCCGCCGGCATCGGCGCGCGCGCCCGCGCGTTGTGCTTGCCGAACGCGATCTCGGCCCAGTGTGGAATGCCCAGGAAATCGCAGACGGCGTCGAACGCCGGGCGCGGCTCGGCGAAGAAGTCGTCGCTGTCGATCACGTGCAGCCTGTCCCGCCCGACCGCCCCGGTCAGGTGTTCCAGCTGCTCGATGTACTGGCCACGGGTCAGGTACGCGTTGTGCCGCAGGTGATGGCTGTGGTAGCCGGGCTCGGCCAGCATCCGGTCCCGCTCGCCGGCGATGCGCTCCGGCTCCAGCTCCAGGGCGCGCGGGAACGGCTCGCTCTCGAACCCGCGGGCCGACTCGTGCGCGTGCGCCGAGTACGCCCGCTCCACCGGGTCGCGCAGCAGCACCAGCAGGCGGACGTCCGGCAGGTCCCGGGCGATGCGGCCGGCGGCCAGCGGGTGGAACATGTAGTACGGGCTGGACTCACCGGTGATCCCCGGCACGCCCAGGTGCGGCCGGACCGCCTCCGCCCGGCGGCTGGTCGGGAAGTGACCGAGGTACCAGTCCATCCCCCGGTCATAGGACATGTCGAAGTAGTGGACGCCCTTGTGGTAGACGGCCGGCAGCACAGCGGGGTGCTGGGACAGGGTCTTGAACAGCGACGTGGTCCCGCAGCGCTGGGCGCCAACGATCAGGAAGGCGGGGGCCAGCCGCCCGGACGCCGTGAGCCGGCCGACCGTGCGGCTCACCGTCCGTACGGCGCTCTGCGCCATCGTCTTCGCCGTCGCCACTACGCGCTCCTCTCGCCACCGGCCCGGCGGGCCAGGTGTTCCTCCACCGCCGGCAGCAGCCAGGCGGCGACGTTGCCGAGCCGCGCCCCGGCCTCGGCCTGCCGGTCCCGCAGGTAGCGGGCGCCGAGCTCGATCAGGTAGAGCACCGCCGCCAGGTCGGCGGCCGGCGCCGGTTGGTCGAACGGGGCCAGCGTGGCGGCCGCCCCGGTGAGCAGGACCCGGGCCGCGTCCGCCGGGTCGGTGCCCGGGCCCGCGACCGCGGTCTGGAGGCGCAGATGCAGCGCGTCGTAGCCGGCCGGCACGTCGGCGTCGAAGCGTTCCCAGTCCCAGACCAGCACCCGGCCGTCGCCGAGCGCGGCGCTGTTGCCGCCGTTCCAGTCGCCGTGCCAGCAGCCGAAGGCGAGCGCGGGGTCGGCGGCGGCGACCGCGTCGAGCGCGGCACGCAGGCGGGGCGCCTCCGGCCGGTCGCCGAGGCCGGCCACCGCGGCGCGCAGGCGGGCCGCGTATCCGCTGCCGGCGTACCGCTGCCGCCGGATGCCGAGGTAGCGGGCCACCGCGAGCATGGCGACCTGCTCGGCGGCGGCCGCGGCGGGCGGCGCGGCCCGCGGCAGCCGGACCGGCAACGGGCTCTGCACCAGCAGCGCGTGCCCCTGCCAGCGCCCGTGGTGCAGGACCTGCGGCACCGACACCGGCCCCAGCGGCAGCGTGGCCAGCTGGGCCAGCGCCGCCGCCTCCGCGTCGACCAGCTCCCGGGTCAGCGCGTTGATGCCCAGCTTCGCGTAGCCGAGCGCCTCGCCGCGCGGCCCGAGCAGTTGCAGTACGGGCTTGCGGTTCGCCCGCGCCGGCCCGAGGTGGACGCTGAGCAGCGCCGGCTCGCCGAGCACGCGGGCCAGGTGGCCCTCGAGCGGGCCGCCGCGCACGATCAGGCGGTCCCGGAAGAGCACGGGGCCGACCCCGGCGCGGAACGCCGCCGCCACCACGCGCCGCTGGAGCCGC
>DASQDS010000778.1:0-4230 GCA_035634075.1 Pilimelia sp.
GCCGGCGGCCCGCACGCCGGGGGCGCGGGCGAGGGTGGCCAGCAGCACGGCGGGCACCGCGACGAGCGCCGCGTTCGCGACGGCGCCGACGGGGTACGCCCAGCCGGGCGCGGCCGAGCCGGTGGTGATGAGCACCTGGTCGACGAGCCAGCCGACGACCTGCAGGGCGACCGTGACGGTGACCGCCCACACCGCCGTCACCGCCGCGGCGATCACCGCGCCCACCCCGCCGGTGGGTGCCGCGGGCGCCGGCGCCAGGCCCGTTCCGGGGGGATACCAGTAAGCCATCTAGCGACAGTACGACGCCGGCTCGCCGGCCGGTGGCTACCGTAGACGGGTGCGCGATCCTGGCTTGTCCCGATTCGCCGCCGGCCGGCTGTCCCCGCAGCGGCGGGCGGCGGACCTGCGCCGGCTGCGCCTGGAGGAGTTCGACGTGCTGGTCATCGGCGGCGGCGTCACCGGCGCCGGCGCCGCGCTGGACGCCGCGTCCCGGGGCCTGCGGGTCGCCCTCGTCGAGGCGCGCGACCTGGCGGCCGGCACGTCCAGCCGGTCCAGCAAGCTGATCCACGGCGGGCTGCGCTACCTCGAGCAGCTGGAGTTCGGCCTGGTGCAGGAGGCCCTGCGCGAGCGGGGGTTGTTGGCCACCCGGCTGGCGCCCCACCTGGTGCGCCCGGTGCCGTTCCTGGTGCCGCTGGCCGGCCCGGCCAACGCGGCCGCGCTGACCGGCCTGGGTGGGCAGCCACGGCTGGCCCACCCCACCGACCCGGCGGTAACCGCCGGCCCCACCGGGCGCGCCGGCATGCTGCGCGCGGCCGCGCTGCTGCGCTCCGCGGCGCTGGCCGCCCCGGCGCGGCTGGCCGGCCGCGCGTGGCGCCGCGCGTACTACGGGGCGGGCGTCGCGCTCTACGACGCGTTCGCCGGTGTCGTGGGTGGAGGACGCGGCATGCCGCCGCACCGGCACCTGTCCCGCGGCGCCGCCCGGCGCATCTTCCCGAGCCTGCGGGCCGACGCGCTGACCGGCGCGATCCGCTACTACGACGGTCAGGTGGACGACGCGCGGCTGGTCGTGGACCTGGCCCGGACGGCGGCCAGCCTCGGCGCCGCCGTGGTGACCAGCGCCCGCGTGGTGGGGCTGCTGCGGCAGGCCCGGGAGGTCACCGGCGTGCGGGTGCGCGACCTGGAGGCGCCGGCCGGTTCGCCGGACGCCGAGTTCGAAGTGCGGGCCAAGACGGTGATCGCCGCCACCGGCGTGTGGAGCGACGACATCTCCACCCTGCTGCGCGACGTGGGCGTGCGGCCCGGCATGCGGGTGCGCGCCTCCAAGGGCGTGCACCTGGTCGTGCCCCGGTCGGCCATCACCGGCGAGGCCGGGCTGATCCTGCGCACGGCGTCGTCCGTGCTGTTCGTGATCCCGTGGGGCGGCCACTGGATCCTCGGCACCACGGACACCGACTGGCGCCTGGACCGGGCGCATCCGGCCGCGTCCGCCGGCGACATCGAGTATCTGCTGGCGCAGGTGAACACCGTGCTGGACCGGCCGCTGACCACCGCGGACATCGAGGGCGTGTACGCGGGGCTGCGCCCCCTGCTGACCGGTGAGGCGGAGACCACCTCCGCGCTGTCGCGCGAGCACGCCGTGATGGAGCCGATGCTGGGCCTGCTGATCGTGGCGGGCGGCAAGTACACCACGTACCGCGTGATGGCGGCCGACGTGGTGGACCGCGCCGCCCGGCGGCTCGGCCCGGCCGTCCGGCGGTCCCGCACCGATCAGCTACCGCTGCTGGGCGCCGACGGCTTTCCCGCAGCCTGGCGTGACCGGGCGGACCTGGCCCGCCGGCACGGCGTGCCGGCCGGCGTGGTGGAGCACCTGCTGGAGCGGTACGGGACGCTGACCGGCGAGGTGCTGGACCTCGTGCACGCCGACCCGGCGCTGGCCCAGCCGCTGCCGGGCGCGCCGGAGTACCTGCGCGCCGAGGTGGCGTACGCCGCCGCCGCCGAGGGCGCGCTGCACCTGGAGGACGCGCTCGCCCGGCGTACCCGGATCTCGTTCGAGACGCCGCACCGCGGCGCGGAGTCGGCCGCCGGGGCGGCGGCCGTGATGGGCGCGGTCCTCGGCTGGGACGCGGCGACCCGGGCCCGGGAGGTCGAGCACTACCTGGCCCGGGTGGAGGCGGAGCGGCAGTCGCAGAAGATGCCGGACGACGCCACCGCGGACGCGGCCCGGGTGGGCGCCCCGGACGTGCGCGGCTTCGCCGCCGATCGGGGTGCCTCGGTCGGCTGACGCGCGGGGGCCCTAGAGCACCTTGCCGGGGTTGAGCAGGCCGGCCGGGTCCAGCGCCGCCTTGACCGCCCGGTGCACCCGCACGCCGACCGGGCCCAGCTCGCGCACGAGCCAGTCGCGCTTGAGCAGCCCCACCCCGTGTTCGCCGGTGCACGTGCCGCCGAGGCGCAGGCCCAGCGCCATGATGGCGTCGAAGACGGCGCGGCCGACCGCCACGCTCGCCGGGTCCGCGCGGTCCACCACGATGTTCGGGTGCATGTTGCCGTCGCCGGCGTGGCCCACGACGCCGACCGGCATGCCGTGCTCCGCGGCGATCGCGGCGACCCCGTCGAGCAGCTCGGCCAGCCGCGACCGGGGTACCGCCACGTCGTCGATGATCAGACCGCCGCTGCCGCCCGGGTACGTCCGCGCGGCGAACCGTTCCATCGCCGCGTGCGCCAGGCGCCGCGCCTGAAGCAGCGCGGCCGCCTCGGCGGCGTCGGTGGCGGCGTACACCTCGTCGGCGCCGGCCGCGGTGCAGGCGGCGGCGATCCGTGCCAGGTCCGCCGCGGCGCGCGGGCCGGTGTCCGCGGCGGCGCGCAGCAGGGCTCCCGCGTCCGTGCGCAGCCCCATCGGCCGGTACGCCTCGATCGCCCGCAGGTGCGTCTGGTCGAGCAGCTCGAGCAGGCTCGGGCAGAGGCCGCCGGCCGCGATCGCCGCCACCGCCGCACCGGCCGCCGCCGTGCCGGGGAAGATCGCCACCAGCGTCAGCGACTCCTCGGCGGCGGGCCGCAGCGCCACCGTGACCTCGGTGATGACGCCGAGCGTGCCCTCGGAGCCGACGAACAGGCTGGTCAGGTCGTAACCGGCGACGCCCTTGGCCGTGCGCCGGCCGGTCCGCAGCACCTCGCCGTCGGCCAGCACCACCTCCAGGCCCAGCACGTACTGGCTGGTGACGCCATACTTCACGCAGCACATGCCGCCGGCGTTGGTGGCCACGTTGCCGCCGATGGTCGACGACTCCCACGAGCCCGGATCCGGCGGATAGCGCAGGCCGTACGCGGCGACCGCCCGGTTCAGCGTGGCGTTGACCACGCCGGGCTGGACGACGGCGAGCCGGTTCACCGGGTCGACCGCCACGATGCGGTCCATCGCCGTCAGCGAGAGGACCAGGCAGCCGGTGGTGGCGTTCGCGCCGCCGGCCAGGCCGGTGCGGGCCCCCTGCGGGACGACCGGCACGCCGTGCGCGGCCGCGATCCGCACCGCCGCCGCGACCTCCGCGGTGCCGCGCGGCCGGACCACCACGGCCGGGGAGCCGTACGCGCACAGGTCCGCCTCGTCCCGCTCGTACGCCCGCAGCAGGTCGGGATCGGTGACCACGGCGCCGTCCGACAGCGCCGCACGCAGGTCTTCGGCGAGTCCCGGCATGCCGCGAAGGCTAACCGGCCGGCTACCGTGGCGGCCATGCTGTACGTCGACCCGCCCGCCTGGCCCGCCCGGGGCCGGCTCTGGTCACACCTGATCAGCGACGTGTCGTACGCGGAACTGCACGCCTTCGCGGAGCTGCTCGGCGCCCCCCGGCGGGCGTTCGAGCGGGACCACTACGACCTGCCGGCGGAGCGGTTCCCGGTGGCCGTGTGGCTCGGCGCCCGGGTGGTGCCGGGGCGGGAGATCGTGGCCCGGCTGCGCGCGTCGGGGCTGCGCCGGCGCAGGTCAGCCGGCCAGGGCGGTCAGCTCCCGGCGCAGGTTGTGCCGGGCCGGCTCGTCGTACCGGGCGTGCAGGCGGGGTAGCCGGTACAGCCGGGGCAGCGCCAGCAGCCGGCGCAGGACGGCTGCCCGGCCGGCCCGGAAGGCGCCGTCGGGCACGTGGGCGAACTCCCGCCGCACCGCCTCGGCGTACGCCCGGTAGGCGGCCGGCGGCGCGCCGAGCACCGCCAGGTCGGCGTCGCACAGCAGCGCCGCGTCCCGGT
>DASQDS010000779.1:0-1663 GCA_035634075.1 Pilimelia sp.
CGGCGTCCACCGCCGCCGAGCTGACCGACGCGGCGGGTCTCGGCGGCCACTGGTGGCTGCTGCACCCGGTCGGCATCGACCTGCCCCCGCTCGCCACCGGTCGCTGACGGGCGGGTCGGCGGCCGGCGGGTCGGCGCGTCGGCGCCGGGCGGCGCGCGTGGGACGATGGGGCCCATGACCGCCGAAGCGCTGCGCGAGGTCACCGTCGGCACGCAGGCCGGGCTCGACACGGCCGACATGGTGCTCAACATCGGGCCGCAGCACCCGTCCACGCACGGCGTCCTGCGGCTCAAGCTGGTCCTCGACGGCGAGCGGGTGGTCTCCTGCGAGCCCATCGTGGGGTACATGCACCGGGGCGCCGAGAAGCTCTTCGAGGTGCGCGACTACCGCCAGATCATCGTGCTGGCCAACCGGCACGACTGGCTGTCGGCGTTCGCCAACGAGCTGGGCGTGGTGCTCGCGGTGGAGCGGCTGATGGGGATGGAGGTGCCGGAGCGGGCGGTCTGGCTGCGCACGGCTCTCGCCGAGCTGAACAGGGTCCTCAACCACCTGATGTTCCTCGGCTCCTACCCCCTGGAGATCGGCGCGATCACGCCGGTCTTCTATTCCTTCCGCGAGCGCGAGACGCTCCAGGCCGTCATGGAGGAGGCCTCCGGCGGCCGGATCCACTACATGTACAACCGTGTCGGCGGGCTGAAGGAGGAGGTCCCGGCCGGCTGGACGCGCCGGGCCCGGGAGGCGATCGACCTGGTCCGGCGCCGGCTGCCGGATCTGGACAACCTGATCCGGCGCAACGAGATCTTCCTGGCCCGCACCACCGGGGTCGGGGTGCTGTCGGCGGCCGACGCGGCGGCGTACGGCGCCTCCGGCCCGGTCGCCAGGGCCAGCGGCCTCGACCTGGACCTGCGCCGGGACGAGCCCTACCTGGCCTACGGGGAGCTGGACGTGCCGGTCGTGACCCGCACCGCCGGGGACTGCCACGCCCGCTTCGAGGTGCTGCTGGACCAGGTGTACGTGTCGCTCGACCTGGCCCGGACCTGCCTCGACCGGGTCGACCGGAGCACCGGCCCGGTCAACGTCCGGCTGCCCAAGGTGGTGAAGGCGCCGGAGGGCCACACGTACGCGTGGACGGAGAACCCGCTCGGCATCAACGGCTACTACCTCGTGTCGCGCGGGGAGAAGACGCCGTGGCGGCTCAAGCTGCGGACCGCCTCGTACGCCAACGTGCAGGCGCTCGCCACCCTGCTCCCCGGCTGCCTGGTGCCGGACCTGATCGCAATCCTCGGTTCGATGTTCTTCGTGGTGGGCGACATCGACAAGTGAGCCCGTGGGCGGGTCAGCGCCAGCGGTCCTGCTGGTGGCCGTAGCCGCCCGGTTCGTAGCCGCCCCGGTCGTAGCCACCCTGTTCGTAGCCGCCCCGGTCGTAGCCACGCTGGTCGTAGGCGCTCTGGCCGTTCGGGCTCTGGCCGTTCGGGCTCTGGTCGTAGGCGCCCTGGTCGTAGCCCTGCTCGGTGTCGCGGTGCCGGCGCCCGCCGGCCGCCGGCTCCCGCTCGGGCGCCGCCCACGCCGCCGTCCAACCGGCGGCCGTGGAGTCGCTGCTGCCGGCCGGGAGCGCCAGCTGCCCGCCCCGCTCCCGGCCCGGTGGCGCGGCGCCCCCGTAGCC
>DASQDS010000780.1:0-11073 GCA_035634075.1 Pilimelia sp.
GCCTTCTGGTCCCTCCACCGCCCTGACGTACGCCGGCCCCGCCGCCTTGATGGCCGCATTCACGCTGTCCATCTGATCCTTCGGCACCGCCACGACGGCTTCCGCCGGAAGGTAAGAAGTCAACATCATGCTTGTCGTGACGAAAGTGCGGTTGCAAGTATTGATGCCTTGCTCCGCTTGCGCATCCCCATCTAGCCATGCCCCTTTCTGGCGAACGCCACCAAGAGCGTGCTTCGATACAGCAGATCGGCGAAGCCGGCGACTTCGCCGATGGAATGCCGTATGCGTCCATGCCGAAAGTCCATCTAGGACACGGCCGGTCGTTCGGTCCTCCCAGCGGAAGATTCTTGCATCAAGCGATGCAATCGCGCTGCCCGGCTTCGTGGCTCCCGACTTAGATGTGAGTCAAGGCGCTGTTGGACAAAAGGGACAATGCCGTAGCGCCGGGGTCACCGGGGGCGGTGAGCGGATGCTCGATGCCAACGACGGCCCGTCTCGGCCGGCAACACCGCTACCCCGCGCCCGCGAGTGGCCGGACCATCCGCACGCCCACAGTGAGCGACGCGTACAGCCCGGCCGCCCCGGTGGGTCAGTGCCAGTCGCTGATCTGCACGTCCCGCGGCGCTGGCGCGCCCACGCCGGTCTCCACCAGGGACTTCATGCTCATCAGGTACGAGCCCCACTTGGTGCTGCAGTGATGCATGAACTCCACCGGCTCCGTCCAGCCCTCGTGCTTGAACAGCACGATCGTGTAGTCGCCGTTCTGGCTGAGAGTGAAGTCGACCGTCGTCCCGATCCATTCGTCGGGGCCGCCGACGACCCGCCACACCACCCGCTCCGACGGCCGCAGCTCGACGACCTCCATGTCGAAGCCACCGACCGGGAACCGGAACTCCAGTACGCCGCCGACGTCGCCACTCCCCTTCGTGTCGTCGGTCCACCAGCCGGCCAGGCCGTCGATGGTCGTCAGCGCGTCGTACACCGTCGCCGGTGTCGGGGTCTTGATCCCGACCCGGTGCAGAATGTCCACCATCTCCATACTCCGCTCTCGTCAGTCCTGTTGGGTGCGCTGGATGGCCTCGGCGATCCGCTTGATCCGCTGCAGGCGGGCGTCCCACGCCGACCCGACCGACGACAGCTGGGCCACGGCGCGGGCGAGCTGGGCGTCGTCCACCCGGTACCGCTTCTCCCGGCCCGCCGGCGTCGCCCGGACCAGGCCGACCCGGTCGAGGACCCCCAGGTGCTTGGCCACCGCCTGCCGGGTGACCGGCAGCTGCTCGCCCAGCGAGGTCGCGGTGCCGTCGCCGTCGATAAGCAGCAGGTCGAGCAGCCGGCGCCTGGTCGGGTCGCCGATCGCGGACCAGAGGTCGTCATCGACCTTCCCGGCCACCGCGGTGCTCACAGCAACGCCTTTCGTTCGCGGCTGCGGGGCTCGCTTCGCTCACTCCTCGCGCTCACAGCCGCACCCCCAGCGTCGCGGCGTACGGCGCCAGCCGAGGCAGGTAGAAGTCCCAGCCGGTGACGTGCTCCCGGTACTGCTCCTCCAGGACGGCGACCTCCCAGCCCATCTCTCGGAAGCCCGTCTCGGTCATCTTGAGCAGCGTCCCGCCGCCCGACGGGGTCAGGTCGAAGGTGACCAGCAGCGAGTTGCCCGCCGCCGCGGCCTCGTCGGCCGGGTGCGTCCAGCGGAACGAGAACGTCTGCGGCGGTCGGGCGTCGATGACGGTGAACGGCACCACCGTCCCGCCGGCGTTGCAGTCACCGAAGACAAGTTCACCCGTGGACCCCGGCGTCGGCTCGTACCGGGCGTCGTCCGGCCACCATTCCTTGAGGTGTTGGGGGCTGCTCACCACCTCGAAGACCGTCTCGGGCGACGCCTCGACGTAGATCTCGCGCTCGATGGTTCCGAATTCCATGCCAGCCTCCTGCAACGTTTGGTTGCACAAGAAGCTACCTTGGCACAGCGGGCCTGCGCAACCATCAGTTGCACGTCGAAGCTGACACCCGGCTCAGGCGGTGAAGCGGATCCGGCGTCGGCGTGCGGTCCACAGTCCCACGGCGCCGATGATCAGCAGCGCCACCGCGACGGCTGACTGAGCGCGCAGTGGCGAGCCGGTGATGGGCAGACCCGCGCCTGCTCCGCCGCCCGTCGGCGTCCCGTAGGCGACGTCGCTGATTGAGATGCCGGCGACGGTGCCGGCCAGGACGAACACCGGGTAGCGGGTGCCGTTCACCAATCCGGGGATGACGCAGGAGCGGGCACCGAACGTCCCGCAGCCCTCGCCCGTGTCGGCAAGCGCAAGGGCGGCGTACGCGACGACCGGTGTGGCGCCGGGGTCCGCCGGGGCCTGCCAGCTCACTGCCAGGGCGCGGTCCCGGGCGGCGAGCCGCACGCCGGTCACCGGGTCGGGGCTCAGCGACGTGCGGACCGGCGCGGCGTTGTCGACGCGGGTACGGTCCCCGAGCTGGCCCGCGTCGTTGGCGCCCCAGCAGTAGACGCTGCCCAGGATCTCGACCGCGCAGGTGTGGCCGCCGCTGGTGTCCACCCCGATCAGCAGCGCCGACGCCAGCCCGAACAGCGGCCCGAGGAACGGTGTCGGGCGCATCTCCCCGTTGGCGATTCCGGCGGGCGTTTCGCGGTTGGCCACGTCGCCGGTGCCCAGCCGGCCGCGGGTGTTGTCCCCCCAGCAGGACACCACGAAGATCTCCAGGCCGCAGGTGGTGTCGTCGCCGGCGTCGACGCGTACGAACAGGCGCTCGCCCGCCGCCACCGGCACCGGCATCGGCGAATCGGTCGCTGCGCCGCCGTCGCCCAGCTGCCCGGCCGAGTCGTCGCCCCAGCAGTACGCCGCCCCCTCGTCGTCCACCGCGCACGCGTGCCGCCGCCCGACGTCGACCTGGTCGAGGAACGGGTCGCCGATCCCGGACTCGTCGACCTGCACGGGCACCCGCGAGGTGGTGGCGGCGCCGGCGTCGCCGAGCTGGCCGTCCGCGTCGGACCCCCAGCACCAGGCGTCACCGCCGGCGTCGACCACGCAGGTGTTGTGCTCGTGTGCGGCGATGCCGGTGATGCCGACCAGGCCGCCGACCGGCTGCGGGGTTCCCGCGCTCGCGGCGAGGCTGCCGGTGCCGAGCTGACCGGCGTCGTTGCGGCCCCAGCACCACACCGAGCCCACGTCGGTCACGGCGCAGGTGTGTTCCTGGCCGGTGGCCACGGCGGCGACGTCGGTCACCCCGGGCACCGGCACCGGCCGGCGTTCCTCGCCAGGTCCGCCGGTGCCCAGCTGCCCCTGGGCGTTGCTGCCCCAGCAGTACAGCGCTCCGCCGACCGCCGCCGCGCAGGTGTGGGCGGCACCGGCGTCGGCGCCGATCAGGTCCACCCCGGCCAGCGGGGCGACGGCGTTCACCCGCACGGGCACCAGCGACTCCGCCGCGGTGCCGCCGATGCCGAGCTGGCCGGCGCCGTTGCCGCCCCAGCACCACAGGCTGGTGTCGTCGCTGAACACGCCCAACGTCAGCGCGCAGGTGTGCACGCCGCCGGCCACGACCGCCGGCGCCCCGGCGTCCTCCAGCTCCGCCTGGGCCGCGGCGGTCCCCCGGCCCATCGCCTTGGCCTTCGCCGCCGCGGCCTGCACGGTGCGCAGCAGCACCGGTCGCGGTTCCGGGTCGGCCGACGCGCGGCCCGGGCTGCCCGCCACCGCCGTCAGCGCCACCACCACGGTCGTGGCGCACCACGCCGCCACCCCACGCGCACTCCGCACCGCATCCCCCGCTCCGCCAAGACCATCCCGGGTCTCAACTGTTGGACGGGGCGTCTGGTTCCGGCCAGCGCAGGTTCAGGCGGCGCCGTGGCTGGGTACCAGCCGCGCCGGAGGTGTTGATGATGAAGTTCGTCGTGAAGAAGACCAGCAACGGACAGTTCAGGTTCAATCTCGTCGCCAGCAACGGCCAGGTGGTGGCCACGAGCGAGACGTACACCCGCAAGACGTCGGCGCTGGAGACCATCGCGTCGATCCAGAAGCACGCCGGTACGGCTGCCACGGACGACGAGACCGCCCCGCACTGACGCGCCACCGGGCGGTCCGCCGGTGGCGGGGCACTGGCGGACGCCCGGGACGCGCCCTGGCGAAGTGGCCGGCACGGCGTCAGCGCGGCGGGATCCTGTCGTTGGCGACGGCGTTCTGGAGCTCGTCGGCGAACGCGTCGGGATCCCGCGTGCGCACGTAGGTCGAGACGGCGGCGTAGAAGCCCTCCTGGAACGCGGGGCTCATGGCCTCCCCGTGCGTGACGGACAGCAGCACGGACGACGTCCAGAGGCTCTTCGAGGACTGCCGCTGGTAGGCGGGCAACGAGGAGACGTCGACGTTGCGCAGCACCGGGACCGAGCCCTTCGCCCTGCTGAAGGCGAGCTGCGTCGCCGGCTCGCCGATGCCGGCCAGGAAGGCGAGCGCGTTCTTGGCGTTCCTCGCCTTCGTCGCGGCGACGAAGACGTCGACGACCGCGAGGAAGCTGTCGCCGGTGCCGGGGAAGGGCGCCGCGCCGAAGTCCGTGCCCTCCCGGGCCCCGTCGGCGACGAGCTGCCCGTACGCCGAGTCGTTCATGGATGCGAAGGCACAGCCACCGGTCGCGAGCTTCTTCGTCGCCGCGTCCCACGTCAGTCGGTCGGCTTCCGGGTCGGCGTACGTGAGGATGTCGCCGAAGGATCTGAGCGCCGTCTGCACCCGGGCGCTGCGCCAGTCCAGGGAGTCGCCGGCCAGATCCGCCCAGCCGGCCGACCCGATGGTGCTGAGCAGGACGTTCTCGAACAACTCGACGGTGGTGAACCGGTCCTTGCCGCCGAGGCAGAGGGCGTCCGCCCCCGCGGCCTTGACCTTCGCCAGGTCGTCGCGGAACGCGGCGAGGGTGTAGTCGGCCCCCGGCGGCGGGACACCGGCCTTCCGGAGCAGCTCGAGATTGAACCAGAGCACGTTGCTGCGGTGGGCACCCGTCGGGACCCCGTAGGGCTTGCCGGCGCGCTCCAGGGACCGCAGGATCGTCGGCTGCATCGTCGCCCGCAGGTCGCCGCCGGCGAAGACCGACTCCACGTCCCGGACGGCGTTGCGGCCGGCGTACCCCTGGACTGACTTGCCGGTGAATGCCTGCCAGACGTCCGGCGGGTCGCCCCCCTGGAGTCGTTTGGCCAGCGCGACGATCGCCTGGGACCCGGCGCCGCCGGCGACCGCGGCGTTGGTGGCCGCCACGCCGGGGTTGGCCTGCCGGAACGCCGCCAACAGGGCGTCCAGCGCGGTGGCCTCGGAGCCGGCGGTCCACCACGACACGACCTCGAGCCGGTCCGTGTCCTCCGTGGCGCTGGTCGGCGCCTCGCCACCGCAGGCGCTCCCGGCCAGCGTCACGGCGAGCGCGACGGCGACGGCCGCGCGGCGCCGGCCGCTCACGCCGCGCTCCCGGTGACCGTGCCGGCTTCGGCCGGGACGCCGGCATCCGACCTCGCCGCGAGGTCGTACAGCGCGTAGAGCCCGACGACGACGAAGCAGGCGGCGGGGACGATGAACGACAACGCGGGGCTGGTGGCGTCCACGAGTGCGCCCTGGACGAGCGGCAGGATGGCACCGCCGACGATGGCCATCACGAGCCCGGCGGCGCCGAACTTCGTGGCCGGGCCGAGGCCTTTGAGGGCGACGCCGTAGATCGTCGGGAACATCAGCGACAGGCAGAAGGAGAGGGCGACCACGGCGAGCACGCCGGCCATGTTGGGACTGACCATGGCGAAGGCGCACAGCAGAACGGCCAGGAAGGCGAGGACGGCGAGGACCTTGGTGGCCCGGATGCGGCCGATGAGCCACGTCATGAGGAACCGGGCGGCGAGGAAGACCAGCAGGCTGAGCTGCAGGTAGAAGCCGCCCTTCTGGAGGCTGCCCCCGAGCGCCTGCTGCACGTACTGGATCAGATAGGTCCACGTGCAGACCTGAGCCGCGACGTTGGCGAACTGCGCCACGACTCCGTAGCGGTAGCGCTTGGTGCGCCAGAGCACCCGGAACATGCCGCGCGTGCCGCCCTCGTGCGGGCCGGCGTCGGGGAACTCCTCGACGATGGGCGGCGCCTTCTGCGCCGCGATGGCGACCGCGATGAGGATCAGCACGAAGCCGAGGCCCAGGTACGGGGCCATCACGGCGCCCAGCTCGCCCGCCCGGATCGTATGCAGCTGGGCCGGCGTGAGCGACCCGATGTCCACCGGGTCGGCGAGCTTGGGAAGGATGAGCGTGGAGGCGAGCAGCACGCCGATGTTCGTACCGACGGGGTTGAATGCCTGGGCCAGATTCAGGCGGCGGGTCGCCGTTTCCTCGGGGCCGAGGGACAGGACGTACGGATTCGCGGAGGTCTCCAGCATGGAGCAGCCGGCGGCGATCGCGAACAGGGCCACGAGGAACGCCTCGTACGTCATGACCTTGCTGGCGGGATAGAAGGAAAACGCGCCGACCGCCGCCAACGCGAGCCCGGACAGGATGCCGACCTTGTAGCCGAAGCGCTGATTGATGAAGGCGGCGGGGAGCGCCAGCAGGAAGTACGCGCCGAAGTAGGCCAACTGGACGAGCGACGCCTGGAACGTGCTCATGTCGAAAATGCGCTTGAAGCCGGCCACCATCGGCGTGGTCAGATCCTGCGCCACGCCCCAGGCGGTGAAGCAGCTGATCAGCGCGATGAACAGGACGAGCATCCCCCGGCCGATCAGCGGCTGGCGTTTCCCGCCGTCGGCCTCGTCCGCCACGGACGTCGTCGCCACGCTGGCCATCGGCGCTCCCTCCGCGAACGAGATGAAGCCGGCTGCCAGCCGGTCGACGGAAATCGACAAAAAGCACGGAGAAGCCGTCCGGTGCACAGCTGATCTGGGCGCCCGACAATTCGGTGCTCGGCGCTGGCCCGCCGTTGTCGGGCTGAGTCGTCGGGGACCTGCCTGCAGGCTACCCTTCCGGTAACCGCGACGGAACCAGTTCGGCGCCTATTGACGATCGGAGGTAGACACATGGCGAAACATTTCGCCAGTGCTGCGGCCGCCGCCGCCAGATTCCGGGCGCCGAGCCGAACCGGCCGGTCCAGCGCCGCATCGATCGCGCGCCCGGTGGCGCCGCCCAGGACTGCACCGGCGACGTCGATGGCGTCCTGACTACGCCGCGGCCCGACCGCCGCCGCGCGCCGAAACACGGCACCGCGTGTCCACACCGGACATCGGCCATAGGCCCACCGCCACGTGCCGATGTTCCGCTGGACGCCCGCGTCCGGGCCGGCCTGCTAGCCTGCGACTGCCACCCGACCGGTGGCTCATCGGTCCGCGTCCATCTCCGCTGACGGAGCACAATGAGCTTGACGCTGCGTATGTTGTTCGGGTTGCCGGTCGCGATATTGCTGCCACTCAGTATCGGTAAGGTACGCAGCAGCCGGGTCGCCACAGCCGCCGTCGCATCGTCCTATGTGCTCTACGTCATGTATCCGGCGCCGGTCTCCACGCAGCTATGGGTTATCGGCCTGCTGACCCCCGCGTGCGCGCTCGCCCTGCGGCCCGTGGTTGACATCCTGGAGCACCAGACCGGCACGCCACACGCGGGCACGGCCGACCCTTGGCGTGGCCGCCTACTCGCCGCTTCGCCGCTGTTGGCGCCGTTGCTCCTCGCCTTGGTGGCCGCGGCACAGCTCCCCGTTCATCCGAGCACCTCCACGCTTGCGGAGGCGATGAAGAACGACCGCCTGTCCCTCTTCATCAGCGCTACGCTATTGGCGGTATTCGTGGGTGGCCTGCTCGTCAGTTACATTGTGCGCCCGCTGGCGGCGGCTCTAGCCGCCACCGAACCTGCGGGCGGCCAGACCTCCACCCGCCTCCTGGAGGCCGGCACCCACATCGGCTGGCTGGAACGCGCGCTGTTCTTCGTATTCTTCGTCGGCGGCGCGCCCGAGGCGGCCGCGCTCGCGCTTGCGGCGAAGGCCTTCGTCCGGGCACCTCGGCCCACCGGAGGCGACGCGAGATCCGAGTACTATCTGGTGGGCAGCCTCGCCAGCGTGTCGGTGGCCCTGGGTGTCGCGGTCGCTACGCGGCTCGCTCTCGGACGATCGGCCATCTAAGGGGTGACAGTCAGATGGGGGTGAGACACAACCGGATCGTCATGGAGCTGCTGAGTCTGGGGCTGCCGACTGAGGACTACGCCGTTTTCGGCAGCGGGCCGCTGTTGGCCCACGGCCTCCGGTCCGACGTCCGTGACCTCGACGTCCTCGCCCGAGGTCGGGCGTGGGAGCGCGCGCTGAGGTACGGAACCCCCCGCATACCACCGTCGGGCAACGGCCGGATGGTGGTTCTCTTCGACGGGCGTATCGAAATCTTCGACGAATGGGTGTCCGCCGACTGGAACGTCGACGAGCTCATCGACTCCGCCGACATCGTCGATGGAATCCGGTTCATACCGCTGGCCACGGTCCTGCGGTGGAAAAAGTCAGTGTCCCGGGCCAAGGACCGCCAGGATGTCACGGCGATCGAGCAGTCCCTGCGCACCGGTGCGTGATCCCCGCGCATCTGTGGTACGCGGGTGCGTCGGCTCGCCGGGTGTAGGCCCCAGCGTCATCGTGTGGCTGGGCAGCACGACCGAGCCACCGGCGGCGACGAAGCGCCGCAGGATCGCGCGGTTCGTGAGCGCGGTCACCGGGTCGGTGGCCTCGAACGGCTCGTCCAGCGCCAGCAGGCGCGGCGCCGGGAGCAGGGCCGCGGCGAGGCCGGTCTTCTTCCACATGCCGGCCGAGTAGCCGAGGACCAGCGTCCGGTCCGCGCGGTTGAGGTCGAGGACGGTGAGCAGCTCGTCGACCCGCTCCTCGACGGTCGCGACCGGCAGCCCCGTGCAACCGGCCCAGGTAGGTCAGCATCTCCCGGCCGGTCAGCCGCTCGGCCATCGCGAGGCCGTCGGGCAGCACGGGGTGCAGCCACCTCCACCCCCGTGCGGGCCGTCGCACTACCTGGCCAGGAGCGAACGCACCGCCTTCACCACCTCGGCGGGCGCCTCCTCGGCCATGAAGTGGCCGCAGGAGACGGTGGCGTGGTCCAGGTCAGGGGCCCACGCCCGCCAGAGCGCCGCCGCGTCGAAGCCGAGGGCGGCACCCCAGTCCTGCTGGCGGACGGTGACCGGCATGCGGAGTCGGGCCCCGGTCGCCCGGTCGACCCTGTCGTGCTCCACATCGACGCCGGCCGACGCCCGGTAGTCCGCGACGATGGACGGGACCGCCGCGCGCGACGCCGCCAGGTACTCGGCGCGGACGTCCGCGGGGATGGCGTCCGGGTCCCGGGCCCAGCTGTCGAGGAAGTAGCCGAAGAAGGCATCGGGGCTCGCACCGATGAGCTGCTCCGGCAGGCCGGGCGGCTGCGCCATCAGGTAGAGGTGGAAGGCGACGGCGGCGGTGGTGCCGTGCAGGACGTCCCACATGTCCAGGGTCGGCAGGACGTCGAACGCGGCGAGGTGGGTGACCGCGTCGGGGTGGTCGAGACCGGCGCGGACGGCCACCAGGGCGCCGCGGTCGTGCCCGGCCAGGGCGAAGCGCTCGTGGCCGAGGGCGCGGGCCAGGGCCCGGACGTCGGCGGCCATCGTCCGCTTGGCGTACGTGCTGCCGTCCGTGTCGTGCGGCTTGTCACTGGCGCCGTAGCCGCGCAGGTCGGGGCAGATCACGGTGTGGTCGGCGGCGAGGTCGGCGGCGACGTGCCGCCACATGAGATGCGTCTGCGGGAAGCCGTGCAGCAGCACGATCGGGCTGCCCGCACCGCCGACGCAGGCGTTGAGCGTCACGCCGTCGGCGACGGCGACGCGGTGGTAGTCGAATCCGCTGATCATGGGTGCCACGGCGGGCCTCTCTGCAGTACGGGCGGGACCGGGCGGCGGCCCCGGTCGCCGGCGCCCGCTGTCTGGCCTCGATCGTGCCGGGCGGCGATGAGCGGCGGATCAGCGTTCGGCAAGTGGGCCGCGCGACCGGTCGACCCGCCACCCGCTGCGTACATTGAGTGCCATGACCGGCCAGGCGACGGCACCGGCGGTCGCCTTCGGCGTGCTGGGCCCCGTACGCGCGGCGACGCCCCGCGGGCCCGTTGCGCTCAAGGGCGCGCGCCAGCGCGCGGTGCTGGCCCGGCTGTTGATCGCCCGGGGCCGGGTCGTGCCCGTCGACCGCCTCGCCGGCGACCTGTGGGACGTCCCGCCGGACGGCGCGGTGGCGGCCATCCGGACGTTCGTGGCCGATCTGCGCCGGGCGCTGGAGCCGGACCGGCCGCCCCGGCAGCCGGCGCGGCTGCTCGTCACCGCGCCGCCCGGCTACCTGCTGCGGGCGGCACCCGACGCGGTCGACGCGTGGCGGTTCGAGGCGCTCGTCGGCGACGCGGGCGGCCTGCTTGCCGCCGGCCACGGCAGCCAGGCGCTGGCCGTCCTGGACGACGCGCTCGGCTTGTGGCACGGGCCGGCGTACGCCGAATGCGCCGGGGCCGGCTGGGCCCGCGCGGAGATCGACCGGCTGGACGGGCTCCGGCTGCTGGCCGTCGAGCGGCGCGCCGAGGCGCTGCTGAGCCTCGGCCGGGCCGCCGAGGCCGCGGCCGACCTCCAGGCTCACGCGCACGGCAACCCGCTACGAGAGGACGCCTGGCAGTTGCTCGCCACCGCCCTGTACCAGGCGGGCCGGCAGGGCGACGCCCTCGCCGCGCTGCGCCGGGCCCGGCACACCCTGGTAGCGGAGCTCGGCCTCGACCCCGGACCCCGGTTGCGGCGGCTGGAGGCCGACATCCTCGCCCAGGCGCCGGTCCTCCCCCAGCCCGCGGCGGCCGTCCCGGACGACCGGCGTCCGTTCGTCGGCCGCGACGAGGAGCTGGGCCGCCTGGTGCAGGCCGCGGAGACCGCCCGCCGGCGCGGCGCGCCCATGCTGGCCCTCGTCTCCGGCGACCCCGGGACCGGTAAGACGGCACTGGCGGAGGCGCTCACCCGGCGGCTCGCGGCCGCCGGCTGGCGGCCGGCATGGGGCCGGGGCGCCGAATACGACGGCGCCCCGGTTGCCTGGCCCTGGACGCAG
>DASQDS010000781.1:0-1842 GCA_035634075.1 Pilimelia sp.
AGGGACGCGACGGTGGACTTACCCGCGCCGGACGGGCCGACCAGCGCCACGGTGCGCCCGGGGGGCACGTCGAAGGTCACGTCGCGCAGCACCGGCTGGCCCGACTCGTACGCGAAGGTGACACCGTCGAATCGCAGCGCGGCCGGCCCGGACCGGGGCGGGTCGAACTCGCCTGAGCCGTACGCCATCTCGCCGGTCGCGGTCAGGACGTGCTGCACGCGGTCCCAGCCGGCGACGCTGCGCGGCAGCTCGCTGAGGACCCAGCCGATCGCGCGGACCGGGAAGGCGAGCACCGTGAAGAGGAACGTGACGCTGACCAGCTCCGTCACGCTGACCGCGCCCTCGCGCAGGCGCCACGTCCCGACCACCAGCACGATCAGCGTGCCCAGGCTCGGCAGGGTTTCCAGCAGCGGGTCGAACATGCCGCGCAGCCGGCCGATGGCGATCAGGGCGTCGCGCAGCTCGTGCGCCTTGGCGGCGAACCGCGCGGTCTCGGCACCCTCGCGGCCCATGGTCTTGACCACCAGCGCCCCGTCGAAGCTCTCGTGGGCGATGCCGCTGACCTCGGCCCGCAGCTGCTGGGCCCGGGTCTGCCGGGGGGCCATCCGGCGGGAGTACACGACGTTCAGCCCGAAGAGGGCCGGGAAGATCGCCAGCCCGACCATGGCCAGGACCCAGTCGGTGGCGAAGAGCACCCCCATCGCGGTGACCAGCATGACCACCGTGCCGACCGCGAACGGCATGGGCGCCACCGGGAACCAGGTCGCCTCGACGTCGGAGTTGGCGTTGGACAGCAGGGTCCCGGTGGAGTGCCGGTGGTGCCAGGCGAGCGGCAGGTCGAGGTAGCGGCGGGTCACCTGCCGCCGGAATCGGGCCTGCAGCCGGAACTGCATGAACCCGGCCCCCAGCCGGCGGCCGAAGATGCCGACGACCCGCAGCACGCTCAGGCCGACGACAGCGGCGGCGCCCCCGGCGAGGAGCCCGGTGTCGATGTCGCCGGTCTCGAAGGCGGGCAGCACGACGCGGCCGATGATGGCGCCGATCAGGTACGCGCTGCCGATGGTCAGCAGCCCGAACAGCACGCTGCCGGCCACGGAGACGGCGAAGATGTGCGGCTCCAGGCGGATGCCCTGCCAGAGCACGCCCAGCCCGCGGCTGAGCACGTCGCGGCTCGTCTTAGCGGTCACCGTCCCCCGTCCATCGCCTCGCCGGGCCGGCCCATCGGCCGGCGCACCCGGACGCCCGTGTGTCCGTAAGTCACCTTGCGACCCCCCATCCTTACCGACTCGGCCGACTGGCGGCACCTCGGTAACCAGGTGTGTGCGCGCTCACACGGCGGCGGGCCGCGACGGCGCCGGTCGCCTACGATCGCTGGCATGACGCGCTACGCACAGGCAGAACGCCGGGCCCTCGCGGATCTGCTGGCAGCGGTGGGCCCGGACGCGCCCACGCTGTGCGAGGGCTGGACGGCGCGCGACCTCGCGGCGCACCTGGTGGTGCGGGAACGCCGGCCCGACGCCGCGGCCGGGCTGGTGCTGCCGCCGCTGCGCGGCTGGGGGGACAAGGTGCGGGCGGAGCAGGCGCTCACGCCGTACGCCGAGATCGTCGACCGCGTCCGCCACCCGCCCCGGTGGAGCCCGGTGAGCAACCCGCTGACCGACGAGGTGGCCAACGGGCTGGAGTTCTTCATCCACCACGAGGACGTCCGCCGGGCGGTCCCCGGCTGGCAGCCGCGCCGACTGCCCGCCGAGCAGGAGGCGGTGCTGTGGCGCCGCGCGAAGGGGGTGGCGCGGCTCGCGCTGCGCCGGTTCCGCGGCGCCGTGCTGGTGCAGGCGCCGGGGC
>DASQDS010000782.1:0-12468 GCA_035634075.1 Pilimelia sp.
GAAACAGCATCTCGGGTCGGATTGCGTCAAGGATGGTCCGGAAGCGTTTGTCTTCACCGGGCCGGCCGGCAACACGATCTGGCGCGGCAACTTCAACAAGTTGGTCAAGTGGTCCGAATCCGTCCGGGCCATCGGTGCGCCGGGGCTGCACTTCCACGACCTACGGCACACCGGCAACACCCTGGCGTCGCGGGCGCCCGGCGCGAGCTTGCGGGACATCATGGCGCGGATGGGCCACGACAATCCGCGGGCGGCGTTGATCTACCAGCACGCCAACCGGGAGGCGGACCAAGCCATCGCCGAGGCGATCAACAAGGCCGTCAAGGCGGCCCGGCGCAAGCCGAGCAAGCGCCGGACGAAGGCTGCCCCCGGCCCGGGAGACGGGCCCGCCAAGGCGAGCTAATGGCACGTTAATGGCACGCGCCCTGTTTCAGCATCCTTGAACGTGCGGAAGCCCTGGCGGGACCGTCGGTCCTTGACCAGGGCTTCCGTGCGTGGAGCGGGTGAAGGGAATCGAACCCTCACTGTCAGCTTGGGAAGCTGATGTTCTGCCATTGAACTACACCCGCGAGCGGCACCACTCTAGCAGCCTGTGGGCCTCCTCGTCGCTCGGCACCCGGCGCTCTGCCAGACTGGAGCCGTGTCCGAGGTTGACGACTTTCTGGCCGACGTCCTGCCCCGGCTGCGGGCGGCGGAGGTGGCGCTGCACAACGGCGATGCCGGTCCGCGCGGCGCCCTGTGGTCGCACGACGACCCGGTGACCCTCTTCGGCGCCGAGGTCAACCGCACGGGCTGGGCCGAGCTGGCGCCCACCTTCGACTGGCTCGCCACCCGCTTCACCGACTGCACGTCGCTGGAGTATGAGATCGTCGCGGCCGGTGCCAGCGGCGACCTCGCCTACCTTGTCGCCATCGAGCGGATCAGTGCCTCGGCCCACGGCGCCCCGACGTCGTACGCCCTGCGGGCAACCACGATCTTCCGCCGGGAAATGGGAGTGTGGCGGGCCGTGCACCGGCACGGCGACCGCTATCGAGAGGACTAAGGTGTCAGACCCCGTTGACCGGCTCCGCCACCGGGCGGCGGTGGCGGGGGCGGGCGGCGCGGGCGGGGCGGGCCCGGTCCGGCGTGCCGCCGGCAGGATCCAGCCACACCTGCACCGACGCGCGACCGGCCGAGTCGGCGGACAGCGGGGTCGCGGCGGCGTGCCCGTGCCGGGCCAGCATGGCCACGTCGATGTGGAACTCGAAGAGCCGCCAGTCGACCTGCGGCGCCGCGCGCAGGTTGCTCGCCAGGCGGTGGATGCGAGCGGGGTCGGTGACCGGCCGGGCGCGGCCGGCGACGTACGCCTCGTCGTCGCTGTGCTCGGGCGGGAAGGAGTGCAGCGCGTAGCGGCCGTCGCGCTCCAGGTCGCGGCGCTTGGGTGAGTCGATCACGAAGCAGAACAGGCCCTCGTCGGAGATCACCGGCGACACCGGGTGCACCCGCGGCCCGCCGTCGGCGCGGACCGTGGCGAGGTAGCCCAGGCCGGGCCCGTACTGCTCCAGCAGCGCCCGGATGGCCTCGGCGAGGCGCGGGGCGTCGGCGGCGAAATCGGACCAGGTAGCCATGCCGAGCACTCTATCGAACACATGTACGAGATCGCTAACGGGGGCAGCCATCGCCCAGACCGACCCGGTCGCTATCGTGGTCCGGTGCTGCTGTCCGACCGTGACCTCGTGCTCGAGCTGAAGGCCGGCACGCTCGCCCTGGAGCCCTTCGAGCCCGCCCTGGTGCAGCCGTCGAGCATCGACGTCCGCCTGGACAGGCTGTTCCGCGTCTTCAACAACCACCTCTACACGCACATCGACCCGGCCACCCGGCAGGACGAGCTCACCGCCGAGGTGGAGGTGCCGGCGGGCGAGCCGTTCGTGCTGCACCCGGGCGAGTTCGTGCTGGCGTCCACCCTGGAGGTCATCACGCTCGGCGACCAGCTGGCCGGCCGGCTGGAGGGCAAGTCCAGCCTCGGCCGCCTCGGCCTGCTCACGCACTCGACGGCGGGCTTCATCGACCCCGGCTTCTCCGGGCACGTGACGCTGGAGCTCTCCAACGTCGCGAACCTGCCGATCATGCTGTGGCCGGGCATGAAGATCGGCCAGCTGTGCATCTTCCGGCTGTCCTCGCCGGCGGAGCACCCGTACGGCTCGCCGGTCTACGGGTCCCGCTACCAGGGGCAGCGTGGACCCACGCCCAGCCGCGCGTGGCAGAACTGGCGCACCTGGCCCACCCAGGGGTGACGGCCGGGCGCTAGCCGGGCCGGCCGTAGCTGTGGATGTCGCCGTTGTCCATCTTGCGCATCGCCACGGGTTGGCCGGCGCGGGAGGCGTGCACGATCCAGTCCGTGCCGTCGTGCCGGCCGGCGTAGAGCGCCACGTGGTGCACGTCGCCGTAGTAGAAGACCAGGTCACCGGGGCGCAGCTGGGACCGCTTGACCGACGGCACCGCGCGGCGCTGGGCGGCCGCGTTGTGCGGCAGCGACACATCGCCCTTCGCCCACGCCGCCGAGGTCAGGCCCGAGCAGTCGTACGCGCCCGGCCCTTCGGCCCCCCAGCGGTACGGCTTGCCGATCTGGGCGCACGCGAACTTGATCGCGGCCCCGGCGTCCCCGCCGGGGTACGCGACCGGACACGGCGCCGGGCGCAGCGAGCCGGTGGAACCACCGGAGCCGTACGCCTGCAGCCGCAACGCCTCCAGCTTGGTGATCTCGGCGTCGATCTGCTTCGCCCGGGCCGCGAGCTGCGCGTCGGTCTTCGCCAGGTCGGCGATGAGCCGGTCCAGTGGCGCCTTCTGCGCCAGGTACTGCTCCTTGAGGCGGACGACCCCGCGCACCTCCGCCTGCTGGCTCTTCGCGTACCGGTCCAGCACCTGCAGCCGTTCGGCGAGGGTGGACGGGGAGCCGCCGCGGAGGAACGCCGTGGCGGTGGAGGCGTTGCCGCCCTTGTACTGGCGGGCCGCGAAGTCCCCCACCCGGCCCATCGCCACGTCGATCCGCCGCTGGAGCGGGGCGATCCGGCGGGTCAGGTCCGCGGCCTTCTTCCGCCGGGCGGCGAGCTGCTGACGGGTGAGGTTGTGCCGCTCGATGACCGGCTCCAGCCGGTTCCACGCGACGTCGATCTGCCGCTCGATCTCGGCGACGGACGGCTCGGCGGCGGCCGGGGCGGCGCCGACGAGCGCGGTCGCGGCCACCGTGACGGCGGCGAGAAGCGCGGGCAGGTGTTGCGGCCGGGACGGCCGCCGGCGATGGCTTGCCACCGGGTCCGAACTCCTTATGTCCCTGACCGCCTACCGGGTTAGCTGACGGGTTCGGGCGGGTGGCGGTCGTCGGAGACAGACGCCGCCACCGCAGGGTTGTGCGCCCTACCGCGGCGGGGGGCCGCCGCGGATTCACCCCGGAGCCGCGCGTGCGGCTCGGTGGTTCCCCGGCTCGTGGGGGTTACGACTCGGCGGTGCAGAGCCGGGGCTCCCGGGGCGGAAACCGACGTCCGGCTCAACGCCCCCCTACGTTAGGGATGCCGCCCGGCGCACGCAACACGGGTGGTCAATAGATCGAGACAAACACGTCGTCGATCTGTCCGGCGTACTGGTCGTTGCCCGGGGCCGCGTTCTTGCCGCCGATGCGCAACGGCTGGTCGTTGTCGATGGACAGCCCGGCCGGCACCTGGCGGGAGACCGCCACGCCGTCCACATTGATCGAGAGCCAGCCGCCGGCCCGGGTGCAGGCGACCCGGTGCCACCGGCCGTCCGCGATGCCCACCGGGCCGACCAGCCGGTAGATCGTGGCGCCCCGGGCCAGCACGCAGCTCGGCTTCCCGGCCCGGCCGTCCACCTGCAGCTTGTACTGGGTGCCGCCCCCGACGGAGAAGCCCTTCTGCAGCACGTTGGCGCCGGCCGCCGTGTCCGCCGCGGTCATCAGCACCGCGGCGCCGTACCGCATCGGGCGGGTGCCGGAGTTGAACGCGTCGGCACCGGTGGTCTCCAGGATCGCCCGGGCGCACTGGCTGTCCGGGGCGTGGCAGCGCGCCGGGAAGCGGGCCGCGTAGCCGTCGCCGCGCCGCACGAACGACACCGTGCCACCCAGCGCCGTGACGGTCCGCAGCGCGTGCTGCCCGCCCAGATCCAGCACGCTCCGGCCGGGGCCGGCGTCGAAGCTGTACCGCACCGCGCGCGGCGATGCGGAGGCCAGCAACACCTCCGCCTCCCGGGCGCCGGCGTCGGCGGTGACCGGCGGCTCGTCACCCGGCTGGCCGGTGAACGCGGGCGACGGCGCGCCCGGCGTCGCGGACGCCGACCCGCTCACCCCGACCGGGGACGCGTCGTCACCGGCGGCCCGCCACAGGACGACGAGGGTCGCGGTGGCGACGACGGCTGCGGCGCAGCCGGTGGCGATGAGCCAGTTGGTACGGCGCAGAGCCGGCCGGCGTTCCTCGGTGAAGGGCCACATGCTGCGGATTCTGGTGACTTCGGCCTCCTTTGTCATGCACCGGTAACGGCGCGTAACACCTACACCGTGGCGGCGATCGGCGGTGGCCGCCGGTCGCCGGGCGCCACGGGCCCCACCACGGCCGTCAGCACATCGTCGAGCGTGACCACGCCGAGCGGCGTCCGCCCGTCGCTGACCAGGACCATGTGCCGCCGCTCGCGGCGCATCGCCAGCAGCAGTTCGGCGAGCGTACGCTCCGGCGGTACGACGGCCAGCGGCCGCACCACGTCCGGCGGGATCGGCCCCCGGCGCGCCGCGCCCTCGTACCCTAGGACGTCCTTGACGTGGACGAAGCCCAGCACGATGCGGGTTGCCCGCTGCACCACGGGGAACCTGGACCGGCCGGTCCGGGTGGCGAGCACCTCGAGCGAGGCGGGGGACACGTCCTCCGCCACGGTGGTCACGGCGGCCCACGGGCGCAGGGCGTCCCCGGCGGTGCGCTGGTTGAGCGCCAACGCGCCGGTGATCCGGGCGTGCTCCTCGGAGCCGAGCAGGCCCTCGGTGCGCGCCTGGGAGACGAGGCCGGCCAGCTCCTCGGCGGTGAAGACCGTCTTCACGGCGTCAGCCGCCTCGATCCGCCAGATTTTCAGCACGAGGCGGGCGGCCCACTTCATCGCGAGCAGCAACGGCTTCGTGGCGACGCAGAACGCCAGCATGGGCGGCCCGAGCCAGAGCACGGACGCCTCCGGCCCGGCGAGCGTGATGTTCTTCGGCACCATCTCGCCGAGGACGGTGTGCAGGAACACGATGATGCCGAGGGCGACCACGAACGCCGCGGGGTGCACGGCGCGGTCGGGCAGGCCCAGCTCGTGGAACGGAGCCTCCAGCAGGTGCGCCAGCGCCGGCTCCGCCATCGCGCCGAGGCCGAGCGAGCAGATCGTGATGCCCAGCTGCGCGCCGGCGATCATGAGTGGAATCTGGTTCATGCCGGACAGCGCCCAGCGGGCCCGCTGCGACGTCGCCGCCAGGGGCTCGATGATCGTGCGCCGGGACGCGATGAGCGCGAACTCGCTGCCGACGAAGAACCCGTTCCCGAGCAGCAGGCCCAGCGTGATGAGCAGACTAGCCATCGTGGTCCTCCGCCGGGCGCACGACCCGCACCTGCTCGATCCGGTGCCGTTCGACTTCCACGACGGTGAACTCCCAGCCGTGCTCCTCGACCGTCTCGCCCGGGACGGGGATGTGTCCCAGCCGGGCCAGCAGGAAGCCGGCGAGCGTCTCGTACGGCCCGTCGGGCAGCCGGAAGCCCGTCTGCTCGACCAGCTCGTCCTCGCGCAGCACGCCCTCGACGAGGTCGGTGCGCTCCCCGCCGGGCGCGGTCAGCGCGGCCGGCCCGGTCTCCTGGACGCCGGCCCAGCCCTCCGCGTCGTGCTCGTCGGCGATGTCCCCGACCAGCTCCTCGACGAGGTCCTCGACCGTCACCACGCCGTCCGTGCCGCCGTACTCGTCGACCACGATCGCCAGGTCGGCGCCGGCCGCGCGCAGGGCCGCCAGCACGCCGTCGAGGTCGAGGGTCTCGGGCACGTACACGGGCTCCCTGGCCACGGCGGCCACCGTCGTGCTGGCGCGCCGGGCCAGCGGTACGCCGAGCGCCTCCGGCACTCCCGCCACGCCGGTGATCTGGTCGACCGTCTCCTGGTACACGGGGAAGCGGGTCCGGCCGGTCTCCCGCGCGGCGGTCAGCAGGTCGGCGACGGTGGCGCCGGCCTCCAGCGCGACCACGTCGACGCGGGGCGTCATGGCCTCCGCGGCCCGCTTGTCCCCGAACCGGATCGTCCGCTGCAGCAGCATGGCGGTCTCCGGCGGCAGCGCGCCGGCCCGGGCGGAGATCGCGGCGAGCAGGCCGAGCTCCTCGGGCGAGCGGGCGCTGGCCAGCTCCTCCTGGGGCTCTATGCCGAGCCTGCGGACCACCCAGTTCGCCGAGCCGTTCAGCGCGCGGATCAGCCAGGCGAACGAGGCGGAGAACGTGCGCATGGGCGCCGCCGTGGCGAGCGCCACCGGCATCGGTCGGGCGAGCGCCGCGTTCTTCGGCACCAGCTCGCCGAAGAGCATCGAGAGCAGCGTCGCCAGGGCCAGTGCCAGGAACGGAAGCACCGCCGCCGTGGCGCCGCCGAAGAGCGGCCGCAGCACCGGCCGGAGCAGGCCCTCGAGCGCCGGCTCCGCCAGGTATCCGGTCAGCAGGGCGGTGAGGGTGATGCCGAGCTGCGCGCCGGAGAGCTGGAAGGACAGCGCGCGCAGGGCCTTGCGGACCGTCCCCGCCCGCCGGTCGCCACCCTCGGCGCGCCGGCCGATCTCCACCCGGTCGACGGTGACAAGCGCGAACTCCGCGGCGACGAAGAAGGCGTTGCCCGCGGTGAGGAGTGCGAAGGCCGCCAGCGGTAGGAGCGTGGTCAGCAACAGGCCGTCGATGATCGTTTCACCTCAGGCCCAATTGTCACATGCCGGCTCAGGCGACGACGGCCCGGCTGACGATGTCCGCGGCCGGCGGGGCGACCCCCGTGCGCGGCGTCCCGGGCCCGGCAAGCGGGGCCACGGCCGGCCGACTCGGCGGGGCCTGGGCGGATGCGCCGAGCACGACCGCGCCGAGCACGGCGGCGGTCCCGACCAGCTGACCCGGGGACAGCGCCTGCCCGAGCACCACCCAGCCGAGCCCGGCGGCGACGGCCGGGCTGAGGAGCGCCAGCATCGTGATCCGGGTGGGCGCCAGGGCGGTCACACCGCGGAACCAGAGGAAGTACGCCAGGGCGGTGCCGCCGAGGGCGAGGTAGCCGAAGCCGGCGAGGTTGGCCGGCGTCAGCGCCGGTGGCGGGCCCTCCACGGCGAGGGCCACCGGCAGCTGGAGCAGGCCGCCGACCGTCAGTTGCCAGCCGGTCAGCGCCAGCAGTGCGGTCGTCCGGCGCCCGTACCCCGGCGGGGTGCCCCACCGGCGCCCCAGCACGGTGCCCAGCGACATCGACACCGTGCCGGCCGCCGCGGCGGCCAGGCCGAGCGGGTCCAACCCCACGGTGGAGCGCAGGACGAGCAGCGCGACGCCGGCGACGCCGACCGCGCCCGCGATCATGGCCCGGCGGGCCGGCCGGTCGCCGAGCAGCGGGACCGCCAGGGCCGCCACGACGAACGGGCCCAGGGCGCCGAGCACCGCGGCAACGCCGCCGGGCAGCCGGTACGCGGCGACGAACAGCAGCGCGAAGAAGAGCCCGATGTTGAGGCTGCCGAGCACGGCGGCGCGCCACCACCAGCCGCCGCGGGGCAGCGCCAGCCGGCCGCCGGCGGCCAGGGCGACGGCACCGACGAGCAGCAACCCGGCCGGCAGCGCCCGGACCGCCCCGGCGAGCAGTGGGCGGCCGGCGGGCAGCAGCTCCGTGGTCACCAGGTACGTGGTGCCCCAGAGGGCCGGTGCGGGGGCGCTGAGCGCGAGGGTCCGGATCTCCTTCATGCTAAGTATCTTAGCGCTAAGATTAATCAGCGCAAGGTATCGTGACGGCATGCCGATCGAGGACGACGTCGACCGCATCGTCGCGCAGTGGGGTCGGGAGCGGCCGGAGCTGCGCACGGACGCGATGGCGGTGTTCGGCCGCATCTACCGCCTCGCCCGGGTCGTCGGCGACCGCCAGGAGGTCGTCTACGGCCGGTTCGGCATCGGTCGCGGCGAATTCGACGTGCTGGCCACGCTGCGCCGCGCCGGGGAGCCGTTCCAGCTCTCGCCGAAGGCGCTGTGCGCGTCGCTGATGCTCACCTCCGGCGGCATGACCGGCCGGCTGGACCGGCTCCAGCGGGCCGGGCTGGTCACCCGCTCGCCGGACCCGGCGGACCGGCGCGGGCTGGTGATCACGCTGACCGGCCACGGCCGGGAGCTGATCGACGAGGCGGTGGTGGCCGGCCTGGACGCCCAGCGCGAGGTGCTCGAGCGGCTCCCCGAGCGCGCCCGGGCCCAGCTGGCCGGCCTCCTGCGCGACCTGCTCGCCGCGGCGGCCGCCGACGACGGCGCCTGACCCGGTCAGGCGCCGGCCGGTGCGCCGGCCTCCGGCTTCACGGAACGCAGCAGCACGCTCGCCACGTCGACGACCTCCACCTGCTCGGACGCCCCCTTGCCGGTAACGCCGTCGGAGATCATCGTGAAGCAGAAGGGGCAGCCCACGGCGACGGTCCCGGCGCCGGTGGCGATCGCCTCCTCCACCCGCTCGACGTTGATGCGCTTGCCGATCCGCTCCTCCATCCACATCCGGGCGCCGCCCGCACCGCAGCAGAACGAGCGCTCGGAGTTGCGCGGCATCTCCGTCAGCCCACCGCCGACGGCGGCGCCGAGCACCTCCCGCGGCGGGGTGAAGACCCGGTTGTGCCGGCCGAGGTAGCAGGGGTCGTGGTAGGTGACCCCGCCGTCGATCGGCCGCACCGGGGTGAGCCGGCCGGCCGCCACCAGGTCCGCCAGGAGCTGGGTGTGGTGGACGACCTCGAAGTGGCCGCCCAGCTCGCCGTACTCGTTGCCCAGCGTGTTGAAGCAGTGCGGGCAGGTGGCGACGATCTTGGTGATGCCGGCCTCGTTCAACGTCTCGACGTTCTGCTGGGCGAGCATCTGGTACACGAACTCGTTCCCCATCCGCCGCGCCGGGTCGCCGGAGCAGGTCTCGCCCTCGCCGAGGATCGCGAAGCGGACGCCCGCCTCGTGCAGCAGGGTGGCGACGGCCCGGGTGGTCTTCTTGGCCCGGTCCTCGAACGCGCCCGCGCAGCCCACCCAGAACAGGTACTCGACGTCGTCGACCTCGCCGACGCGCGGCACCGCGAAGTCCAGGCCCTTGGTCCAATCCTCGCGGGTGTTCTGCGGCGCGCCCCAGGGGTTGCCCTTGTTCTCCAGGTTGCGCAGCATCACGCCGGCCTCGGAGGGGAAGTTCGACTCGATCAGCACCTGGTAACGGCGCATGTCGACGATGTGGTCCACATGCTCGATGTCCACCGGGCACTGCTCGACGCACGCCCCGCACGTCGTGCAGGACCAGAGCACGTCCGGGTCGATCACGCCGCCGTCGGCGGAGCCGCCGATCAGCGGCCGCGCCGACTCGGCCAGCGCCAGCGCGTCCACGGTCGCCAACTGGTCCGCGGTGGCCTTCTCCGCGCCGGCGGCGTCCCTGCCGCCGCCCGCCAACAGGTACGGCGCCTTCGCGTACGCGTGATCCCGCAGGCTCAGCACGAGCAGCTTCGGGGAGAGCGGCTTGCCGGTGTTCCACGCCGGACACTGGGACTGGCACCGGCCGCACTCCGTGCAGGTCGTGAAATCCAGCAGGCCCTTCCAGCTGAACTGCTCGACGTGGGCGACGCCGAACTGGTCGGTCTCCGGGTCCGCCTCCTCGAAGTCCAAGGGCTTCCCGCCGCTGGTCATCGGCCGCAGCGCGCCCAGGGCCGAGCCGGCGGGCTTGGCGGGGTCGCGCTTGAAGAAGATGTTCGGGAACGCGGCGAACCGGTGCCACGCGACGCCCATCGTCACGTTGCGGCTGATGACGATGAGCCAGGTCATCGAAATGATGATCTTCAACAGCGCGAAGACGCTGACGGCGGCCTCGCTGGCCGGCAGGAGCTGGCCCAGCCCGTGGCTGATCGGGGTGGCCCACACCGGGTGCGCGAAGTGCCCGGCGGCGACCTGGCTGCCGCGGATCAGGAAGCCGCAGACCAGCACGCTGAGGATCACGTACTCGACGAAGTAGCCCTGCCACATGGTCGAGCCGGTGAACCGCGACAGTCCGCGGGCGTGGCCGGGCCGGTCGCGCAGCCGGATGGCGATGAGGACCACGATGGCGACGATGCCCAGCGCCGCGACCGCCTCGGTGAGCAGGCCGTAGGGCGCCCAGCCGCCGACCAGCGGCAGGTGACCGCGCGGGTCGACGACCTCGAAGTACGCCTCCAGCACCAGCGTGGTGAGGAGGATGAACGCGATCATGACGAACCAGTGCGCCGCCCCGACGACGGTCCACTTCAGCATCCGGGTGTGGCCGAGCGTCTCGGTCAGCATGACCTTCGCGCGCGCCGCCGGGGTCCCCCGCCGGCTGGGATCGGGCTGGCCGAGCCGGATGACGGCGACCATCCGCCGGACGGCGCCCACCGCCAGCACCACGGCGACGGCCGTGATGGCGGCCGCGAGCACCGTGGTGACGAGTTGGACGCTCCCCATCCCGCAAGCCCTCCCAGACGGACCGGTGGCACCGAACGTACGCCCATGTTACTCCCGAGTAACCGGGCCTCGCGACCGGACGCTTTTACGACGATAAAGGGCAAAGCCCAGAAACTCGTCGATATCCACAGTGTGGATATCGCCTGTGGATAACTACGCAGCCGCCGTTTGGTAACGGTCAGTGGCGACGAAGTCGCTCAGCGCCACCGAGATAGCAGCGCGAGGGAGGACACCATGGCGCCGAAACCGACCGCCAGGTTCCAGTACCGCCACGAGGCCACGGGGTACGCCTGCTCCGACAGGTAGTACACGACCAGCCAGCCGATGCCAAAGACGATCATGGCGATCGCCGTGGCCGGCAGCCAGACCGGGCTCGGCTTCCGGCTGGCGGCGCCGGATGCCGGCCGCACCTCCGCCGGGGGCGTGTAGACCTTCTTCTTCCGAACCTGCGACTTGGGCACGGCGCTCTCCTGAGGGGAACAACGGGTGAACACCCGCCGACCCCGCACCGGACGGCGCCGGTGACGGGCGACGACGAATAATGTTCGACAGCTAGCGTAGTCACATCCCGGCCTGCCGGCACCAGCGGATACCGGAACGCAGGCATGGATCCGGACGAGACCGGAAGGGGGTCCGGTGGAGTACACCTCCGGCGCGACGTCGTGGCGGACCGCGACGAGCCGGGCGGTACGTGGGCTCTGGCCCCGCCGGCCGGCCCAGCGCCGGCCCGGCTGGTCCCTGGTGGTGCCCCTCATCGCCCTGGCCGCCGGCCTGCTGTTCACCACGTCGGCCACCACCGCCGACGGCACCTCCCTGCGCGAGGACCGCCGCCTGGAGCTCGCCCAGCTCATCGAGGACCGGCGCGCGCGGCTGGCCGTCGCGGAGGGCCGCGCGGCCACGCTGGCGCGGCAGGTGGACGCCGACACGGACGCGCTCGCCGGCACCGACGTCCCGATCGGGCGGGAACGGACCCGGGCGACGTCCTTCGAGGTGGATGCGGCGTTCACGGCGGTACGGGGACCCGGCTTGACCGTACAGTTGGATGACGCGCCCCGACCGGCGGACGGCAGCCGGCCGGGAAACGCGAGCAACGACGACCTGGTGGTGCACCAGCAGGACGTGCAGGCCGTGGTGAACGCGCTCTGGTCGGGGGGAGCGGAGGCAATGTCGATCATGGGGGTCCGGGTGATTTCGACGAGCGCGGTGCGGTGCGTGGGCAACACCTTGTTGCTGCACGGTCGCGTCTACTCGCCGCCGTTCGTCATCCGGGCGATTGGGGATCCGCAGCGGCTGCGCGCGGCGCTCGCGGAGTCCGAGGGGGTGCGCGGCTTCCGGGAGGCGGCGGCCGACTTCGGCCTGGGCTACCGGGAGACCGTCGACAGCGGCCTGCGACTGCCGGCCTTCGACGGCTCGGGGTCGCTGCGGCACGCCACGGCGGGTGAGTGATCCGGTGAGCGGACGCAGCGGGGTGAGGGCGTGACCGGGCCGGGCGACGGGCGGTCGTCGCCGTACGGTCGGCACCGGGCCGCGGGCGAGGAGGAGCCGACCGCGATCATCGGCCGGATCCGGGACGACGCGCCCGCCCGGCCCGACTCGCTGGCGGACGTACCCGAGCCGCCCGCCTGGCGCGGTGGGCGCGGCCGGCGCGCCGCCCCCGCCAACGAGCCGCCGGACGCCGCGCCGACCACCTACATCCCGCGCGTGCCGGCAACGGACGCGCAGACCACCATCCTGCCGGCCGTCTCGGCATCCACGGGTGCCGGCGGCGGTCCGGGCCAGCCCAGCGGGGGCG
>DASQDS010000783.1:0-7868 GCA_035634075.1 Pilimelia sp.
GCCGGCGGCGGCCACGGCGCTGGCGAGCAGGTCGGCGAGGATCAGGTCGGCGGCGGTCATCCGACCGGCGACGCGGTCGGGGCGATGGGCTTCCCGGCACTCGCCGGGCGCCCGGCCGCCCGCAGCGCCCCCGCCCGGCGCGAGAGCACGCCAACCACCGCCATGATCGCCAGGCCGTTCACCGCGTGCAGGCCGAAGACGGCCAGCGCGGCCGCCGACGTGCGTTCCTCCGCGCCGCCCGCCACGGCGTTGCTGACCGCGACCAGGAGCACCTGGACGAGCACCAGGCCGAAGGGCAGCAGGGTCAGCCCGGTGAGCCGGCCGGGCGCCCGGCAGAGCGCGGCGACGATCGTGGCGAGTACCGACAGCAGCGGGATGACGGCCATGCCGATCAGGCTGTGCAGGGCGAACGAGTCGTCGTCGCGGGGCCGGTCGAAGGCGCCCACCGCCGCGAAGTAGAACTGCGCCAGAATGGCCAGGCCCAGCAGGCGGATCAGCACGACGTACACCGTGCGCATGGCGTACCCCCTCGTCTGGCTTGTCGTCGTCTGTCCGCCGGTCCGGGCGGACCGGCGGCGCGGGCCAGCCGATCGTGCGCCGTCACCGGTGGGCGTGTCGTCGGCGCCCGGACGGCTCCGGCGCCCGCCGGCGTACGCGTCTGGACGTAGCGCCCTGCGCCGTCGAGCGGATCCGCCGGCCGCCGGGCGGCGGCTACCATGCCGCCATGACCGCGCGGCTGCGCCTCTCCGAGCGGGCGCAGGACATCGCGCTCGCCGTGTTCGTCGCGCTGATGCAGATCCAGGGCACCCAGCAGGTGGCGTCCAGCGAAGACATCGCCAACCTGGACCCCGTCGGGGTGTGGGCGCACGCGGTGCTGCTCGCGGCGAGCGGGCTGATCCTGGCGGTCCGGCGGCGGTGGCCGGTCACGGTGTTCGTCGTGGTCGCCGCCGCCAGCCTCGTGTATTACGGGGCCGACTACCCGGAGGGACCGGGCTGGGCCGCGCTGTTCGTCGCCATCTACACGGTCGCCGCGTACGGCGACGAGCACCGCTACGTGCGCGTGGTCGTGGCCGGTCTGACCGTGCTGACGGTCGGCTGGCTCCTCGCCGCGGACCTGTTCCCGCTCGCCGACGCCGGCTGGGCGTTCTTCCGGATCGGCACGGCGGTCATGGCGGCTTCGCTGGGCGAATCCGTCCGCATGCGCCGGGAGCTGGCCGCGGCGGCCCAGGCACGCGCCGAGCTGGCCGAACGGACGCGGGACGAGGAGGCGCGGCGCCGGGTGGACGCCGAGCGGCTGCGCATCGCGCGGGAGGTGCACGACACCCTGGCGCACGCCATCACCGTCATCAACGTGCACGCGGGGGTGAGCGCGCACGTCCTGGACAAGCGCCCGCAGCAGGCCCGCGAGGCGCTGGTGACCATCCAGCAGACCAGCGCCCGGGCGATGCGGGAGCTGCGGGCCACGCTCGGCGTGCTGACCGACGTGGACGCAGGCGTCGATGCCGACGATCGCCGCGCGCCGGCGCCCGGCCTGGGCCAGCTGGCGGAGCTGGCGGCGATGGCCCGGGAGGCCGGCCTGGACCTCCGGGTCGAGGCCGACCCGGCGCCGTGCGAGCTGCCCGGCACCGTCGACAGCGCGGCGTACCGCATCCTGCAGGAGTCGATCACCAACGTGATCCGGCACGCCGGGCCGGCGCGGGTCGCCGTGTCGCTGCGCTTCGGCCCGGACGACCTGCGGATCCTCGTCGCCGACGACGGCGTGCGCGGCGCGGTCGGCACCGAGGGCGACGCCGGGGACCGTCCCGGGCGGGGCATCGTCGGTATGCGGGAGCGGTGCGCGCTGCTCGGCGGCCAGCTCACCGCTGGACCCCGGCCGGGCGGCGGCTTCGAGGTGCGGGCGAGCCTGCCGTTCCGCACAGCAACGGTGAGCCCGTGAGCGCGAGGAGTGAGCGTAGCGAGCCCCGCAGTCGCGAACGAAGGATGTTGCCGTGAGCGCGAGGAGTGAGCGTAGCGAGCCCCGCAGTCGCGAACGAAGGATGTTGCGGTGAGCGCGGGGAGTGAGCCTAGCGAGCCCCGCAGTCGCGGGCCGGTGCGGGTGTTGCTGGCCGACGACCAGGAGCTGGTCCGCGCCGGCTTCAAGGTGCTGTTGCACGTCGAGGACGACGTCGAGGTGGTCGGCGAGGCCGCGGACGGCGCCCGGGCGGTGTCGCTGGCCCGCGCCACCCGGCCCGACGTGGTGCTGATGGACATCCGCATGCCGGTGCTGGACGGCATCAAGGCGACCCGGCAGATCGCGGAGATGCCCGGGCTGGCCGGGGTGCGGGTGCTGATCCTCACCACCTACGACACCGACGCCTACGTCTTCGAGGCGTTGCAGGCGGGGGCCAGCGGCTTCCTGCTCAAGGACGCCGGCCCGGCGGAGCTGCTGCACGCCATCCGGGTGGTGGCGGCTGGGGAGGCGCTGCTCGCGCCGCGGATCACCCGCCGGTTGATCGGGCAGTTCGCCGCCGCCAGGGTGGCGCACCGGGCGGCCGAGGACCGGCTGGCCGTCCTCACCCCCCGGGAGCGCGAGGTGGTCGCGCTGGTCGGGCGCGGGCTGAGCAACGGCGAGATCGCGGCGGAGCTGACGCTCAGTTCTGCCACCGCCCGCACCCACGTGGGCCGGGCGCTGGCGAAGCTCGGGGCCCGGGACCGCGCCCAGCTCGTCGTGATCGCGTACGAGACGGGCCTGGTGCATCCCGGCCGGGCGTGACCGGCCGCGCCGATAGGGTGGGACCGTGGAGATCCGCCAGTCGGGCAAGCTCGCCAACGTCCTGTACGACATCCGCGGCCCCGTGCTGCAGGAGGCCAAGCGGATGGAGGCTGAGGGGCACCGGATCCTCAAGCTCAACATCGGCAACCCGGCGCCGTTCGGGTTCGAGGCCCCGGACGAGATCATCCAGGACGTCATCCTCAACCTGCCGCAGGCGCACGGCTACGGCGACTCCAAGGGCCTGCTCTCGGCCCGCCGGGCGATCGTGCAGTACTACCAGGGCAAGCGGGTGCCTGACGTCGACATCGAGGACGTCTACCTGGGCAACGGCGCCTCCGAGCTGATCGTGATGTCGTTGCAGGGACTGCTGGACAACGGCGACGAGGTGCTGGTCCCGGCCCCCGACTATCCGCTGTGGACGGCCGCGGTCAGCCTGTGCGGTGGCCGGGCGGTGCACTACTGCTGCGACGAGGGGGCGGGCTGGCTGCCCGACGTCGCCGACATCGAGCGGAAGATCACCTCGCAAACCCGGGCGATCGTCGTGATCAACCCGAACAACCCGACCGGTGCCGTGTATCCCCGCGAGCTGCTGGCGGCGCTGCTCGAGGTCGCCCGCCGGCACCAGCTCGTGGTGTTCTCCGACGAGATCTACGACAAGATCCTGTACGACGACGCAGAGCACACCTCCACCGCCGAGCTGGCCCCCGACCTGCTCTGCCTGACGTTCAACGGGCTGTCCAAGGCGTACCGGGTCGCCGGCTACCGCACCGGCTGGATGGTGGTGACCGGGCCCAAACGCAACGCGACCAGCTACATCGAGGGCCTGGACATCCTGGCCAACATGCGGCTGTGCCCGAACGTGCCCACCCAGCACGCCGTGCAGACCGCGCTGGGTGGTCACCAGAGCATCAACGACCTGCTGCTGCCCGGCGGCCGGCTCACCGAGCAGCGCGACGTGGCGTGGCAGCTGCTCAACGAGATCCCCGGCGTGAGCTGCGTGAAGCCGCAGGGTGCGCTGTACGCGTTCCCGCGGCTCGACCCCGCCGTCTACCCGATCAAGGACGACGAGCGGTTCGTCCTCGACCTGCTCCGGCAGGAACGGCTGCTCGTCGTGCACGGCACCGGCTTCAACTGGCCCACGCCGGATCACTTCCGCATCGTCACGCTGCCGCGGGTGGAGGACCTGCGGGAGGCCATCTCCCGCATCGCCCGATTCCTGACCACCTACGGCCGCTAGCCGCGACCGGGTCAGTACGGCAGCGCCACCCACTTCTCGTTGCGCCCCACGGTGTCGTCGCCCTCGACCTCGCGCCGCAGATCCCGGACCCGCAGGCCGACCTTGGCGGCCTCGGCCAGCGCGTCGTCGTCGTACACCGAGTTGCGGAACGAGTTGACCATGTACGTCCGGGTCTTGAGGTAGTCCACGTACCGGGCGGCGTGCTCGTCGTCGGCGCCCAGGGCGGCGAAGACGGAGACGCGCTCCGGGTGCGGCTTCGCGACCAGGAACGCCGGGTACCGGCGCCCGCCCGTCGGCTCCGGGTGGACCCAGCGGGGGAACTTCAGCAGCGTGCCGCCGCCGCTGTGGCTGGTGCGCAGGCTCCACACCCCCACGTCGCCGACGCGGGTGCGCAGGTAGACGGTCTTGCCGTGGGTGAGCGACACGGTGGTGTGGGACTTGGACCGCAGGTTGAGGCCGCCGGAATGCCGCCAGTGGTCCTGGCAGTAGACGCCGAAACGCAGCTGGGTGTACGGGTCGTTCCGCCAGTCGGGGGCCAGCGGGTCCGTCCGGTCGGCGTTGTCCTTGTGGTAGCCGGGCGTGCCGGGCTTGATGGTGAACGAGCTGTCGCCGTAATACAGGATGTCGTCGCGGCTCAGGATCCGACGGGCGATGTCGACCAGGCGCCCGTCGGTGAGGACGTGCCGCATCGACGGGTTCGACAACAGGTCGCCCGGGCCGCGATGGCGGGACGCCAGCGCGGCTTCCCGGAGTGCGGTGATCTCGTCGGCCGAGTAGACGTTCCGGACGATGGTGTACCCGTACGTCCAGAAGGAGCGGGCGTCGACGGTGGGCGTGGGCATGGGACTCCTCGGGATTGGTGGAACAAACGCCCACTTTTACCTCGAACAGGCCCAGCTAGGAGCTAAAACGGCCAGAAGCCACCGCCCGATCGGGGTACGACGTGTCGGCGTACCCCGATCGGGCGGTGGCTTGTGCGGTGCGGGCCTCAGCGGGTGAAGACCACCCGGCGGCGCCGGGCCCCGAGGAAGAGCAGGCCGCCGGCCAGGAGCGCGGCGGCGCCGACCCCGCCGATGAGCCCGGCCTTGGCCCCGGTGACGGGGAGCCCACCGCCGGAGCCGCCCGCCGCGCCCACGTGCACGGCGAACTCATCGGTGTTGTCCGCCGGGTTGACGTCGGCGAAGGTGGCCGCGTCCAGCGCCTTCACCCCGTCCGGCAGGCTGGCCCGGCCGCGGGCGAGCATGGTGCGGTCGGTGCTGGTGGTGACGGCCAGGGCGGCCGCCGTGAAGGTGCCGCCCGTGAGCACGGTCGGGCCGGGGGCGTTCGCCGCGACAGTCACCGGGAAGTAGGCCCCGGCAGCGGAGATGACCCCGTCCGCCGGGTCCGCCGGGTCCGGGTCCGCGGCGATCGGCGCCAGCACGATGTCGTCGTAGTCACAGGTCACCGTGCGGTTGTCGGCTGTGTAGTCGCAGCCCGGCTCCGCCTCGGCGAAGGTCACGTACTGCGGCAGCCGGACCGTGACCTTGACGCCGTCGGCGGTGACGTCCCCGCCGTTGGCGAAGCCCGCCACCACGACGCTGGTGTCGCCCGGGGGCACCGGGTCGTCGGTGATGTTGCCGTCGGAGTCCAGCGCGTACACGTCCTGGGCCAGCGTCAACAGGTCGACGCCCTTGGCCGGCACCGAGACGGCGACCGAGGCGGTCTCGCCGGTCGGGTCGACCGGCACGTCCGAGTCCAGCGTGATGCCGACGTGGCCGGCGGCCCCGGCCAGGCCCTTGCGGGTCAGCGTGGCCGGCGGCTTCGGGTGGACGAGGAGGTCGGTGCCGCTGTGCGTGTAGGTGCACCGGATCGTTTCCGCGCCGGTGGCGGCGCAGCCGGCCGCGCCGCTGGCCTTCCACGTCACCAGCTTGTCGTTCAGCGTGCTGAAGTCGTAGGTGAGCGTGAACTCCAGACCCTCGGACATGCGCGAGACGACCACCCACGGCTTGGCCGGGTCGTAGGACGCGTCCAGGGCGATGGGCTGGTGGGCCACGACCTTCAGCGGGATCGGATCCGCGGCCTGGGCCGGCGCGGCGGCGGCCAGCGAGCCGGCAACGGCCAGGCCGGCCGCGGCGGCCAGCCGCAGGGAGGTGGTCAGGGTTTGTAGCGTCACTATCTGCCCCCGTGTCGAGCGTTCACTCATGCAGGTTGGATGGCATGCAGGGATGTGCATGCGCCGAAGCAACCTACCGAGGAAGACTCGCGTCCGCTGCCCCGAGCGGGGGAGGGCCGGGTAAAGAATTCGTGAAGGTCGTCACGTCGGGGCGGGGTCGTTGCGCAGGACGAGGATGGCGATGTCGTCCTTCGGGGACTCGGTGGAGAAGCCCAGCGTCGTGGCGCGCAGGCGGGCCGCCGTCACGTCCGCCGAGTAGCCGGCGAGCGGCTCGGCCGCCGCGCGCAGCCGCTCCAGCCCGAACAGCTCCCGGCCGCGCCGCCGCTCGGTCACGCCGTCGGTGTAGAAGACCAGCGCGTCGCCCGGTGCCAGCGGCACCGACGCCACCGGCGACTCGATCGTCGGCAGCAGGCCCAGCGCCGTGCCGCCGGTGCCCACGAACGTCGCCCCGCCCGCCCCGCGCAGCAGCACCGGGCGGTCGTGGCCGGCCAGGTGCAGCCGGACGTCGAGATCGCCGCCGGGGGCCCGCGACACCCCGGCCAGCACCAGCGTGCAGTACCGCCCGCCGCCGCGCTCCAGCAGCGTGTCGTTCAGCCGGGCCAGCGTCTCGGTCAGCGGCCGGCCGTCGCGCGCCAGCACCCGGATGACGTCGCGGACGAGGCCGGTGACCGCCGCCGCCTGCACGCCCTTGCCGGACACGTCGCCGACCACCACGAGCCAGCGGTCGTCCGGTAGCGGCACCACGTCGTAGAAGTCCCCGCCGACCTCGGCGGCGTCGCCGGTCGGCACGTACTCGGCGGCGAAGCCGATCCCGCGCACCACCGGCAGGACCGGCGGCAGCAGCGACTGCTGGAGCGTGTGCGCCACGCGCCGCCGCTCCCCGTGGATGCGGGCGTTGTCGATCGCCAGCGCCGCGCGGCGCGCCACATCCTCCAGCACGGCGACCTCGTCCGGGTCGTGCCGGTGGGCCTGGTGCCGACCCACCGCGAGGGTGCCGAGCCGCTGGCCACGCGCGATGAGCGGCAGGACGAAGCCCTCCAGCGGTGCCGCCAGCGGCAGGTGGGTGCCGAGCCGGGCGGCCTCCCGCAGCCGGGTGGCCACGGCGTCGGGCCCGGCCTCCTTGAGGGCCGCGTGCAGGTCCGGCAGCAGCACCTCGTCCGCGTGCGAGGCGGCGGCCACGGCGAACTGCCCCCACTCGTCGATGGTGTGCACCGCGCTCCACTGGCCCAGGCGGGGCACCACGAGCTGCGGGATGAGGGCCATCGTGAGCTGTACGTCCAGCGACTGGGCGAGCAGCTCACTGGCCTCGGCCAGGAACGTCAGCCAGCTCTGCCGGCGCAGGTCCGCCCGCTGGAGGCGGTCGTTCTCCAGGTGCAGGCCGAGCCGCTCGGCGACCAGGGCCGCCAGCGGCCGGAGGTACGCCGACGGCGGGGCGTCCAGCTCCAGCTCGCCCGCGTACGGCCGGCCCACGCCGAGGGGCACCGTGATCGTCTCGCCGCCCGGCCGCGGCGTCCGCCCGTACCAGGCAAGCAGTTGTGACCCCGCGCCGTCCCCGCGGTCCAGGCGCGCGGCGGCGCCGACCCCGCCGACCAGCGTCGCGAGCCGGTCGAGCAGGACCCGCGCGAAGTCGGCGAGGGGATCGTCGGCGTGTGGATCCGGGCTGACCTGGAGCAGGGTGGCCAGCGCGGCCGCGCTGGGCGCGGGCGTGGCGCCGGGCGGCGGCCGCG
>DASQDS010000784.1:0-2585 GCA_035634075.1 Pilimelia sp.
GCCGCGCCTGCGCCGGACGGTCACCGGACCGGTCGCCGCCGTGCTCCCCGGGCTGCCCGGGCAGGTGCTCGACCGCCTGCTCGCCCGCACCTGCCGGGCGCCGGCGGCCACGGACGCGCCGGCCCACCCGGCCGACACGGCGGTGGGCGGCGCGGTCCTGGCCACCACCCTGGCCGCCACGCGCGCGTGATTCCCTTCGGCTCCCGTCGTTGATCTCCGCTACGTCCGCCGAGCCCGCGCCCGGGCCGGCACCTCCCCGACACCTCCGCCTCGAGTGCGCGCAGGCGCCGGCCAGGAGGGCGCGTTCCGGCGAGCCCTGCCCGACGCCCGGCCGATACTCAGCCGGCTGCGGGCGCGACCTTCGGCCTTGTTTGTAAGTGGTTACTAATGTAAGGCTGCGGGGCATGACAGCGCAGCGAAGTACCGCACCGCGGCGGCGGGCGGACGCGGTGGACATCGGCATGCGGGTGTTCGCGGACCACGGGTTGACGACGGCGTCGGTGCAGAAGGTGGCCGACGCGATGGGCGTGTCCCAGCCGTACGTCTTCCGGCTGTTCGGCAGCAAGCGTGACTTCTTCCTGGCCTGCGTCGCAGAGTTGGAGGCCCGTATCCGGCTGGTCTTCCGCGATGCGGCCACCGACAGCCCGGGCGACCCGCTGCCGGCGATGCGGGCCGGCTTCCGGGCGCTGATCGCCGACGGCGTCGCCACTGGCCTGTGGTTGCAGGCCTGCGCGGCGGCGCGCTCCGACGAGGAGGTCGCGGCGCGCTGCCGAGCGCTGATCGCCGGCCTCCTGGACGAGGCCGAAGGCCTGTCGGCGGCCGGGCCGGACGAGTTGCGGGGCGCACTCGCCGTCGGTGCGCTCATGGTCATGCTGCAGGCACTGGGCGTGGACCTGAGCCGGGGCAGCCAGGCGGCGATCGACTCGGTGCGGGTCGCCGAGGCACGGACGTGAACCCGCTGCTGCTGCCCGTGGTCTTCGCACAGGGCCGGTGGCTGCGATCGACGATGCGGATGGCGCCGGCCGCCGAGGGGCCGGCGAGCGGCTCGGTGCCCGGATCCTCGGGGCCTGCGGTACGGGTGGCGGTCGTGGGTGACTCCACCGCCGCCGGGTGCGGGGTGCGGAGCAATGACGAGGGGTTCGCCGCCGCACTGGCCGCGGAGTTGGTCCGCAGCACCGGCCGCACCGTCGAGTGGAGCGCCGTGGGCCAGTTCGGCGCCACCGCCCGTCGGGTGCGGCACCGGCTCCTGCCCCGGCTCGGCGAGGGAATCGACGTCGTCGTGGTCCTCGCCGGGGCGAACGACGTGTTGGCCGGGCGCGGGCCCGCCCAGTGGCGCGATGATGTTGCCGGAATCCTCACCGACCTCGCCGGCCGGGCAGGCCGTGTCGTGGTCACCGGGATCCCGCCGTTCGCCCTGTTCCCGTCGCTTCCCGCGCCGCTGGGGCGGTACCTCGGCGAGCGGGCGGCCGCTCTGGACGCGGTCTCCCGGGAGGTCTGCGCGAGAAGCCCTGGACGGGCGACGTGGATCGGGACCACCGGAACGCCGCCGCCCGGCTTCTTCGCCGCCGACCGGTTCCACCCATCGGCGGCCGGCTACCGGTACTGGGCCGGCGTGGTGGCCCGGCACATCGACCTGGCTCTCAAGGAGTGACGTGGTGGACGTATTCGGCTCGGTGGCCGACCTGTACGAGACCGTCCGGCCGGGCTATCCCCCGGAGATCGCCGACACGATCGTCGCCTACCACGGCGGCACACCGCCGTCGGTGGTGGAGGTCGGCGCCGGCACCGGCAAGGCCACCACGGTGCTCGCCCGCATCGGTGCGCCCCTGACGTGCGTCGAGCCGGACCCGCGGATGGCAGCCCTGCTGGCCGCCAAGTTCCCGGCGGCCCGCATCGACGCCGCGACGTTCGAGCAGTGGTCCCCGCCCGCCGGGGGCGCCGGTGTGCTGGCGTGCGCGATGGCCTGGCACTGGCTGGACCCGGCCACCCGCAACGCGCGGGCGCGGCGGGCCCTCGCGCCCGGCGGGACCCTGGCGATCTTCGGGCACCACTACGACTATGCCGAGGCGGACCAGCGGAACGCGATCCAGGCCCTCCTGTGGTCCATCGACCCGACCGTCCGGGAGCGGCCCCCGGACTGGTTCTACCGGGACGTCGTCGCCCACGGCCAGTTCACCGGCGTACGGCAGGAGGTCTTCCGGCGGGAGCTGGCGCTCGACAAGGAGCGGTACCTCGGCCTGGTGCGCACCTTCGGGCCGTACCTGTCCCGCCCGCCGGACCAGCAACAGCGCGCGCTCCGCGCACTCGGCCGGCTCGTCGACGACTTCGGCGGGACCGTCGTGCTCGACCTGCGCACCACGCTGGTGCTGGGCACGGCGGCGAAGGCGGGTGGCGCCGCGTCATGACGCCGTTGTCGACGGGACGACGATGCCTTCGCGGAGCAGCCGGCGGGCCAGCACGAGCTGGTCGTCCGCGGCCATGCCCGGCAGGTCACCGACGCGCTCGACGGCCCTGTCGAGCAGCGCCCGCAGCGGCGGCGCGCACCAGGCGGGGAACGTCAAGGTGCGGTCGAAGACGCGCAGGGC
>DASQDS010000785.1:0-8017 GCA_035634075.1 Pilimelia sp.
CGCCCGGCGCCACCCGCCCGCTACCCGCCCTTTCCGGAAGGACGCTCGATGAGCACCGTCGACACCGCGGACCGCACCCGCAAGGGCGGCGCCGCCCCACCGCCGGGCCGGGACCCGGCCGCCCGGCGTGCCTGGCTCGCGCGCCTGGACATGAAGGGCTCGCCGTACCTCTACGTCGCCCCTTTCTTCGTCATCTTCGGCGTCTTCGGCGCCTATCCGCTGGTCTACACGCTCTGGGTCTCCCTGCACGACTGGCCGCTCGGCGGCGAGGGCACCTTCACCGGCCTGGAGAACTTCCGCAACCTGCTCGCCGACGACCAGTTCTGGAACTCGGTCTACAACACGCTCGGCATGTTCGTCGTGTCCACGGTGCCGCAGCTCATCGTCGCGCTGATCCTGGCCAACGCGCTGAACCAGAAGATCAGGTTCCGCGGCTTCTTCCGGATGTCGATGGCCATCCCGATCATCACGTCGACCGCCGCCGTGGCCATCGTCTTCGGGCAGATCTTCAACCGCGACTTCGGCATCGTGAACTGGGGGCTGGGCCTGGTCGGGGTCGAGGCCATCGACTGGCGGGCCACCAAGTGGGCGTCCTGGATCGCCATCTCCGCGATGGTCGACTGGCGGTGGACCGGCTACAACACGCTCATCTACCTGGCGTCGATGCAGTCCATCTCCAAGGACCTCTACGAGTCGGCGTCGCTGGACGGCGCGTCCAAGCGCAGGCAGTTCTGGTCGATCACCATCCCGATGCTGCGGCCGACGATCATCTTCACCGTGATCATCTCCACCATCGGTGGCCTCCAACTCTTCGCCGAGCCGCTCATGTTCACCAGCGGCTCCGGCAGTTACACCGGCGGCACCCTGCGGCAGTACCAGACGGTCACGATGTACCTCTTCGAGAACGTGTTCGTCCGCTTCAACTACGGCTACGCGGCCGCGGTGGCGTGGATGCTGTTCCTGCTGATCGTCGTCATCGCCCTGGTGAACTACCTGTTCGTCCGCCGGATCAACTCGGCCAAGTGAACGGAGACTTCCGATGCAACCCTCAGCTGGAGGCTCCGCCGTCCTGACGCCCCCCGCCGCGCCGGACCAGGCGGCGCGACCCCGCGCGCGCGGGGCGGCCAGCAGGCTCTGGAAGGCCAGCCCGCTCACGATGGTGACGCTCATCTTCGCCACCGTGCTGTCGTTCTTCCCGCTCTACTGGATGATCGTCGTCGCCACCCGGACCAACGACGCGATCGGCGACGTCCCTCCGCCCGTGCTGCCCGGCGGCAAGTTCGTCGAGAACGCCGACCGGGTCCTCAGCAACACCGACGCCGCCTTTTTCACCGGCCTGCGCAACTCGCTCATCGTGGCCACGGTGGTGACGGTGTCGACGGTCTTCTTCTCCTCGATGGCCGGCTTCGCGTTCGCCAAGCTGCGCTTCCGCGGCAAGAACGCGATGCTGCTGTTCATCCTGGCCACCATGATGGTGCCGGTGCAGCTCGGCCTGATCCCGCTCTACATGCTGATGGTGGACTTCGAATGGGCCAACCGGCTGCCGTCGGTGATCGTGCCGTTCCTCGTCAGCGCCTGGGGCGTCTTCATGATGCGGCAGTACGCCAGCCAGGCGGTGCCCGACGAGCTGATCGAGGCCGCCCGGGTCGACGGCTGCTCGACGTTCCGCATCTACTGGAGCGTGGTGCTGCCGGCGCTGCGCCCGGCGGCGGCCGTGCTCGGCCTGTTCATCTTCATGCAGACGTGGAATGACTTCCTGTGGCCGCTGATGGTGCTCCAGGACCCGGGCAATCCCACGGTCCAGATCTCGCTGAAGCTGCTCAACGGCCAGTATTATTCGGACTTCTCCCAGATCTTCGCCGGCACGACGATTGCCACGCTGCCGCTCTTCATTGTTTTCGTCCTGTTCGGCAAGCAGATCATCAGCGGCATCATGGAAGGCGCGGTCAAGGCGTGACGCAGGCACAGACGCGGCCGGGCGGTTTCCCCCCGGGATTCCTCTGGGGGGCCGCCACCGCGGCGTACCAGATCGAGGGCGCGGCGGACGCGGACGGCCGCGGCGCCTCGATCTGGGACACGTTCAGCCGGACGCCGGGCCGGGTGCGCGACGGGGACACCGGCGACGTGGCGTGCGACCACTACCACCGGTATCGCGACGACGTGCGGCTGATGGCGGAACTCGGCCTCTCCTCGTACCGCTTCTCGCTCGCCTGGCCGCGCATCCAGCCGGCCGGCTCCGGGGCGGTCAACCAGGCCGGGCTGGACTTCTACCGGCGTCTCGTCGACGAGCTGCTGACCCACGGCATCGAACCGTGGGTCACGCTCTACCACTGGGACCTCCCGCAGCCGCTGGAGGATGCGGGCGGCTGGCCGGCCCGGGACACCGCCGCCCGCTTCGCCGAGTACGCGCGCCTCGCCCACGCGGCGCTCGGCGACCGGGTGCGCAACTGGACCACTCTCAACGAGCCGTGGTGCTCGGCGTTCCTCGGCTACGGCTCCGGCCGGCACGCGCCGGGCCGCAGCGACGGGCCGGGCGCGGTGCGCGCGGCGCACCACCTGATGCTGGGGCACGGGCTCGCGGTGCAGGCCATGCGCGCGCAGGGCGGCGACTCGCGGTACGGCATCACGCTCAACCTGTACGCGGTCTCGCCGCAGACGCCCACCGAGGCGGACGTGGACGCCGCCCGGCGCATCGACGGCCTGGCCAACCGGATCTTCCTGGACCCGGTGCTGCTCGGCCGCTACCCGGCCGACGTGGTGGCGGACCTGCAGCCGGTCACCGACCTCGGGCACGTGCACGACGGCGACCTCGCCGTGATTTCGACTCCGCTGGACGCGCTTGGGATCAATTACTACAGCCGCTATGTGGTGGCGGCCCCGATCCCCGGCCAGAACCCCGATCCGTACTGGCGCGCGCCCGCCACCTGGCCGGGCAGCGAAACTGTCCGGTTCGGCGGCCGGGGGCTCCCGGTGACGGCGATGGACTGGGAGATCGACGCCCCCGGACTGGTGGAGACCCTGCTCCGGGTGCATGCTGAGTATCCCGACATTCCCCTCTACATCACGGAGAACGGCTCCGCGTTCCCCGATGAGGTGGTCGACGGGGCGGTCCACGACCCGGACCGGCTGGCATACTTCGATGCCCATCTCCGCGCGTGCCTCGAGGCCATCGAGGCCGGTGTACCCCTGCATGGCTATTTCGCCTGGTCACTGTTGGACAATTTCGAGTGGGCGCACGGCTACAGCAAGCGGTTCGGCATGGTGTACGTGGATTATGGGACTCAGCGCCGGATAGTGAAGTCGAGCGGTAGGTGGTACGCCGAGGTGATCAGCCGGCATGGGTTGGCCGCACAATAACGTGGGTGGGCCGCACAATGGGCAGCGTGGCGAGGAGCAGACGATGACAACGCAGCGCACCCGGTCAGCCGGGCGCCCGACCCTGGACGCCGTGGCCGCCCGTGCCGGCGTCGGGCGGGGCACGGTGTCCCGCGTGGTCAACGGCTCCCCGCAGGTCAGCCCCGAGGCGCGGGAGGCCGTCCAGCAGGCGATCGCCGAGTTGGGTTACGTGCCGAACCGGGCCGCGCGGGCGCTGGTCACCCAGCGCACCGACTCGGTGGCGCTCGTGGTCTCCGAGTCCGAGGAGCGGGTGTTCGGCGAGCCCTTCTTCGCCGGCATCGTCCGGGGCATCAGCTCCGGGCTCCTCGACACGACGCTGCAGCTCTGGCTAGCGATGGCGCAGTCGCCGGCCGAGCGCGAACGGGTCGAGCACCACCTCACCCCGCAGCACGTGGACGGCGTCCTGCTGCTCTCGCTGCACGACTCGGACCCGCTGCCCACGCTGCTGGAACAGCGCGGGGTGCCGGCCGTGCTGGGCGGCCTCCCGGCCCGGATGCTCCAGCCCGGCGCGCAGCCGGCGTTCTTCGTGGACGTGGACAACTCCGGCGGCGCCCGCCAGGCGGTGGAGTACCTCATCGCCAAGGGCCGCCGCCGCGTGGCCACGATCGCGGGCCCCCAGGACATGGGCGTGGGCGTGCTCCGGTTGGCCGGTTACCGCGAGGCGATCAGCGCCAACGGGCGCCCCCTCACCGAGGATCTGATCGCGTACGGCGACTTCAGCGAGAGCAGCGGCGCCGCGGCCATGCGGCGGCTGCTGGAGATCAGCCCCGACCTGGACGCCGTCTTCGTCGCCTCGGACCTGATGGCGGCGGGGGCCATCCGCGCCCTGCGCGAGCTGGGCCGCCGGGTGCCGGGCGACGTGGCGGTCGTGGGCTTCGAGGACTCGCCGATCGCCCGGCAGACCGAACCGCCGCTGACCACGGTCTACCAGCCGGTCGAGGAGATGGGCCGGCAGATGGCCCGGCTGCTGGTCTCGCGCATCCGCCGGGAACCGCTCGAGGTCCCGTACGTCCTCCTCGACACCCACATGGTCCCCCGCCACTCGGGCTGACCCCGGCGCCTCCCGCCGGCAGGGCCGGTGATCGTTGCTGGCGCCTATTGAGCTGAGCGCACAGACGACTCAGTGCCGCCGCGCAACCCGGAACGGGTTGTCAGCGCGAACCGTTATGCCCCTTCCGTGGCGGTCCGGGTGCCCCGCCGCGTCCGAACCGCGCGCCGAGCCCACGGTTGAGAGCCCCACCGCTCTCACCTCAATAGCGTCCCGCCGGCGACCTTCCCCGTGGCGGGCGGGGTAGCGGGCGCGGCCAATTCGACGCGGGACGTTGCGGGCGGGATACGGCCGTGCAACGGCCGCGAAACGACGGTGCCGGAAGGTGGTGTGACCGCCGGCGTGACGGGGCGCTGGCGGCTGAGTCGACGGGAGTCAGTTGATGTTGCTTCGGGTACGGGTGACCCTGCCGGACCGCCCCGGCGCGCTCGGGCAGGTGGCCCGCACGCTGGGAGTCGCGGGAGCCGACATCGTGCAGGTCGTCGTCCTGGAGCGGCTCGGCGGGCGGGCGGTCGACGACTTCACGGTCGTCTGGCCGGGGGCCGCCCGGGTCGAGCGGCTGATGGTCGGGCTCGCGGCCATCCCAGGTGTTCAGGTGGACGGGGTGTGGCGGGCCATCGGCGCCCCGGTCGCCGGTGGGCATGACGCCGAGCTGCTCGCGCAGGTCGCCTCGAACCCGGCCGAGGGCCTCGCCACGCTGGTCGACGCCGTGCCCGGCCTGCTGGCCGCGGACTGGGCCGCCGCGGTGGCGGTGCCGGCGGACTGGCCCACCCGCACCGGCGGTTTCGACGGCTTCGGCCTCCCGGCCGCCGGGGAGCCGGCGCTCGCGTACGCGAGCTGGCGGGCGCCGACGCCGCTGTGCCTGCCCGAGGTGACCCCACTGCGGGCCCGCGCGCTCGACGGCGTGGACGGCACCCGGTACGCGGCGGCGCCGTTCGGTCGTGCCGGGCTCGTCCTGCTGGTGGCCCGGGGCGACAGCGCCGACCTGCCCGCCGCGGCGTTCCACGTCACGGAGGTCGACCGCGTCTCGCAGCTGGTCAAGGCCGCTGCCGTCGTGCTGGGCGACGCGCTGGAGGCGGCCGCCGCACCAAGTGACGTGCGTCTCTGAACAGCACTGGTCACCGCGAGGCAACCTGGCGGTAACAGCGCCGGTGCAGGCTGGCACCCGGTACAGCAAGAAGGCACCGCGGGGAGAGGAGGAGCGCGATGGCGTTGTGGCAGATCCGGGCCACGGTCGACGACCGGCCGGGCTTCCTCGCGGTGCTGGCCGCCAGCCTGGCGCTGCGGTCGGTCAACATCCTCGCGGTGCAGGTGCACACGACCGAGCTGGGTGCCGTCGACGACTTCCTCGTCGACGCCCCCGACAAGTTGACCGAGGCCGACCTCCTCGCGGCGGTCGAACAGGGCCGGGGCCGGGACGCGTGGGCCGCCCGGGCCCGGGCCCAGGGCCTGGTCGATCCGCCCACCAGGGCGCTCGCGCTCGCCGGCCGGGTCGCCCGCGACCCGGACGCGCTGGCCGAGGTGCTTCGGCATCTGCTGGGCTCCGACGCCGTGGTGTGGCGTCCGGCGCCCGGGTCGGCGCGGTTCGGCTACGAGGGCGCGGTGATGCGGTTGCCCGACCTGCACGGCGGCGCGTTCGAGGTGAGCCGCCGGGCGCCGGCGTTCACCCCGGCCGAGTTCGCGCGGGCCCAGGCGCTCATCGACCTGGCCGGCGCCGCGGCGGGCCAGGCCGCCGCGCGCGCCAGCCTCCTGCTCACCGACGGCACCGAGCTGGTCGTACGCCCGGCGGTGCCGGACGACATCCCGGCGCTGCTGGCCATGCACGGGCGCTGTTCGCCCGCGACCATCCGGCGCCGGTACCTGGGCTCGGCCCGGCCCTCGGTGGCGCACCTCGCCCGGCTCGTCGATCCGGTTCGGTGCACCGCCATGGTGGCCGAGGTCGCCGGCGGTGCCGAGCGGATCGTCGCGCTGGCCGAACTCGTCCCGGAGGGGCTGCAGGCCGTGGCGGCGGTGCTGGTGGAGGACGACTGGCAACGCCGGGGGATCGGCACCGCGCTGGGCCGGCGGCTGGCGGTCGCCGCCGAGCGGGCCGGGCACGCCGCGCTGCTGGCGCACACGACCGTGGAGAACGCCCCCGCGCTGCGCCTGCTGCGCCGCCTTGCGGCCGTCACGGCCGACATCGACGGCAGCGCCGTCACGGCGGACATCGACGGCAGCGCCGTCACGTTGACATTGCCTTTGGACCTCCGCGAGGTCCCGGCGACCGTGCCCCGGATCGAGGTGGAACCGGGTAGCGGTTGACAGGAGCCGTCCGTGCCGATCGGGAGCCGGCACGGGCGGTGCGGGGCCGAGTGGATAAGCCGCCGCCAGCAACGCAGGGATGGTGGGCCCTGGCTGGTGGGAGCGGCGCTGGACCGGCCGGTGGGGGTTCGCTGTCACCCCCGCCGGCCGGTCCTCTTTTGTGCCCGCACGCGGCGAGACCGGCCGGTGGCTGCTGCCACCGGCCGGTCAGGCCGACCTCCCCAGGTCGAGCTCTGGGGTACCCGGGCTCAGCCGCCGATGGTGGAGGCTGCCGGGACGAACGTGTAGCCGAGGCCCTGCACGCCCTCCACGACCTGCTTGAGGTACGCCGTGCCCAGGTACGGGTGGTAGAAGAAGCTCGCCGTGCCGTCGCGGACCACCATGTTGCGCTTGGCCGAGGCGACCAGGTCGGCCGGCAGGCGTGCCGGGTGGTTGTTGAAGGCGTCCGGCTCCACGTTGCCGATGTTCTCCGGCACGATCGGCGTGCCGTAGACGTCGCGGACGGCGTACGGGAAGAACTGGCCGTTGATCTTCGAGTGGTCCACCGTCTTGTTGGACAGTACGCCGGGGAAGTACAGGCCGCGGTCGTAGCGCTTGCCGACCATCGACTGCACCGTGCGGTAGTCGACGGCGCTGCCGGCGTAGTGCGGGAACTCGAAGATGTTCGGGACGTTCAGCCCGGCGAGCCGGAACTCGAGGGCGGCGGCCATGATGCGGGCGCTGGTGCGCGCCGTGGAGTTGTTCGGCACCGGGCCGTCGTAGATGACGCTGTCGTTGGCGTCCACGTGGGCCATGAAGAACTCGAAGTCGTTGCCGCTCTTGCCGTCGTACGGGTTGAGCGTCGACTCGAACTGGTGCGTGTAGCCGTGCATGAGCAGCGTGCCGCCGCGGGCCTGCATGTACCGCAGCGCGCTGACGACCAGGGGCCGCTGGCGCAGGGTGTAGTCCTCGGCCCGGCCGTTGTTCTCGATGCCGCGCGGGTTGCGGTAGCGGGGGTAGACGGCGACGCTGAACGGGATCCGCTTGCTGTACAGCAGGTCGGTGATCGCGCGCAGCTCGGCCGGGTCGGCGTCGGGGCCGACGTCCTCGATGCGGACCAGGGCGCGGTGCCGCTCGGGGGCCGCGGGCGCCAGCACGTCGAAGAGCACGTCGGCGAAGGCGATGTAGCGGTCGTCGTGGGTCACGTAGGAGTAGGGGATCTCGCCGACGTAGGTGAAGTTGCTCGAACGCACGCCCCAGGGCAGGGTGGTGCCGTCCGCGCGGACGGCCTCG
>DASQDS010000786.1:0-45986 GCA_035634075.1 Pilimelia sp.
GCCCCAGGCCGCGTCCAGCTCGGCCAGCGCGGGCCGCAGGCGGTCGCCGTGGCGCAGGTAGTTCTTGTCGTACGGGTGCACCTGATCGCGGAGCACCTCCAGCGCCTCGTGCCAGCCGCGCAACCCCGTACCGCCGACCCCGGCCAGCCGGCGCTTCGCCGCCGCCGACCCGAGCCCGGCCGCGAAGCCCGCCGCGCCCCGGCCGGCCCACGTGCCCGATGACATGGCCCACGCCGAGTTGTGACTGCCGCCGCCGGTGAAACCGCCGCAGATCAGCTCGCGGGTCGCGGCGTCGCCTGCGGCGTACAGGCCGGGCACGGAGGTCGCGCAGTCGTCGGCCACCACGCGGATGCCGCCGGTGCCCCGCACCGTGCCCTCCAGCAGCAGCGTGATCGGGAACTTGTCGGTGAACGGATTGATGCCCAGCCGGTCGAAGGTGAGGAAGAAGTTCGGCTGGCCCAGCCGCATCTGCCGCTGCTGCTCCGGCGTCGCCTGGTCGATCTGGCAGAGCACCGGCCCGCGCAGCAGTTCCCGCGCGATGACCGAGCGGCCACCCTGGCTGCCGGCGCCCGCCAGCGGGGTGCCGTCGGCGTGGAAGAAGGTGGCGAAGCTGTAGTACGCCGTCTTGGTCACCGACGTGAAGGCCGGCGCCAGCGCGTACGCGGTGGAGAACTCCATCCCGGACAGGTCGGCGCCGGCCTCGGCGGCGTACAGCGCGCCGTCGCCGGTGTTGACGTTGCAGCCCAACGCCGTGGAGAGGAAGGCGCAACCGCCGGTGCCCAACACCACCGCGCCGGCGCGTACCCGGTATGCCATGTCGTGCTGGCGGCGGTAGCCGCGGACCCCGGCCACCGCGCCCGCGCCGTCGACCAGCAGCTCGAGCACGGGGCTGTGGTCGAGGATGCGGACGCCCTTGCGCCGGACCCAGGAGCGCATCCGGCGCATGTACTCCGGTCCCTGCAGGCCGCGCTTGTGCGGCTCGCCGTCGACGAGCGGGAACGGGTAGCGCGCCTCCGCTTCCAGCCGGTTCATGTTCTCGTACGTCTGGTCCAGCACGCGTGCCATCCACCGTCGGTCAGCGAGATACCCGCCCAGCGCCTCGCGGCTGGCCATCGCCTTCTCCCGGTTCCGCGGGTCGGGCGCGACGTACCAGACGCCGGTGCCGCCGGACGCGGTCGGACCGCTGGTGCCGCAATAGCCCTTGTCGAGGAGCAGCACGTCGGCGCCGGCCTCGCTCGCGGTGAGCGCGGCCCAGGTTCCGGCCGGCCCGCCGCCGACCACGACGACGTCGGCGGTGAGGTCGAGTGGGGTGGCCTGGTCTGTGGTCATCGGGGGTCCTCCCGAGTATCGGCTGGATGGGGCATACGCCGGCCCGCGTCGGGTCTACCGGGCGGGGGTCGGCGCCGTCGGGGATGACCCGCCCCTCCTTGCCCGCCGGCGCCCGCGGATCGCGGGTACGGCGGGTGGCGGTGAGCGGGGAGGCGGACGTGCGCCGGGTCGTCGATGACCGGAACGGATGGCCGAATCGGCCGGATGACGAGGCGGGCCGTCAGCTCCGGACGGCGACGGTCCGACCCGGGGGTAGGGATGCGGTCAGCTGCCGCAGCGGCCGCACGCGGAGGTCCACGCCCGGCAGCAGCTCTTGGACACCGCCACCGCGGTGGCGTCCCGAGACGGGCCTTGGCTGCTCATGCCCTTGAGGATTAACCCCGAACTCCTATATGTCAACTAGGATTTCAGAGAGTGGGCAGGGCCCACACCTCGGTGCGCTTCACCGCGGCATCCTCCAGCTCGGCCACCACCGGCACGTCGTACGCCGCCAGGCGCTGGAACGCCCCGCGGGGCAGATACGCCCGCCCCGGGTCGCCCACCAGCACGTCGGCCCCCCGCCGCCGCGCGCGGCGCAGGAAGGGCAGCACGGCGTCGGCCATCGGCTTGCGGTAGAACACATCGCCGGCCAGGACGACGTCCGCCGCGATACCGGTGCCCGCGCTGGAGCCGGCGCCCGCGTCCGTGGCGAGCAGGTCGCCGGGCAGTACCGCAACCGGCACGCCGTTCGCCGCGGCGTTGACCGCGATGGCGGCGAGCGCGTGCTGATCGATTTCGTTGGCGTGCACGGCGGCGGCTCCAGCCCGGGCGGCGGCGATCGCCACCAGGCCGGACCCGGCGGCCAGGTCCAGCACGGTGCGCCCGGCGACCAGCTCGGGGTGGTCGAGCACGTAGCGGGCGAGCGCCTGACCACCCGCCCAGGCGAACGCCCAGAACGGCGGGGGCAACGGCGCCCCCGCGACAGCCTCGGTGGTCTCCCACAACGCGATCGCGTCGGCGGCCTGGTAGAGGAGCACCTCCGGCACGAAGGGCACCGGCCCGAGCCGGGTGTGCGCGGCGACGAAGCCGGCGGCCAGGGTCACGTCCGTCACGTCGGTCACACCCCCAGCACACCACACCCGCCGAGCGGACCGCCTCCCGTGGAGATCTTGGACCGCGAGCCACCGTTTTCGGGGGGCACGGGACCAAGATCGCGAAACGGTACGGCGCACCGGCGTGGTCGGTCAGGGGGTGACCACCTCGCCGAGGCCGGTGGCGGCCAGGTCGTCGCGGATCGCGGCCGCGTCGCCCTCCACCACCAGCATCAGGTCGGCGGGGCGCAGGTGCGTGGCCGCCGCGCGGGACACCTCGTCCACCGAGGCGGCGAGGAAGCGCTCCCGCAGCGTGGCGTGGTAGTCGTCCGGCAGGCCGTGCACCACCAGCGTCGCCAGTGCCTGGGCGATCGAACTGGGTGTCTGCATGTCGACGGACAGCTGGCCGGCCCGCCAGGTGCGGGCGACGGCCAGCTCCGGCTCGGTGACGCCCTCGGCGTTCGTGCGCTCGATCTCGCCCACCGTGTCGACGAGCGCGGGGGCGGTCACCGCCGTCTGGACGGCCGAGCTGACCGTGAACCGGCCGAAGCGCCGGAAGCCGCCGAACTCGCCCCGGATGCCGTACGTGTAGCCGCGCACCTCGCGGATGAGGTGGTTGAGGCGCGAGGTGAACGCCCCGCCCAGCACGGTGCCGGCCAGGGTGACCGGTACGTGGTCCGGGTGCGCCCGCGGCGGCCCCGTGTGCCCGAGCCGGAAGGTGGACTGGACCGAGCCCGGCCGGTCCACCAGCACGATCCGCCGTCCCGCCGGCGGCACCTCGGCCACCGGGCCCGACTCCGCGGGGGCCCGCTCGCCCGCGCCGGCGAACGCGGCGGCGCCGAGCGCTGCCAGGTCCAGCCGGTCCAGGTCGCCGGCGACCACCAGGACGCCCGGATGACGCAACCACTCGCCGTGGAAGCCGGCCACGTCGTCCACGGACACGCCGGCCACGGACTCCGGGTCGCCGTGCGGCGGGCGGGCGTAGCGCTGCCCGGCGGGGAACAGGGCCGCCCGCAGGGCGGCGTCGGCGCGCGGCCCGGGCCCGGCCCACTCCATCCGCAGCGCGGTCACCTCGTCGTCGCGCACCCGCAGCACGTCCTCGGCGGCGAGCGTCGGGGCGCGCACGGCCTCCGCGAGCAACTCCACCGCCGCGGGCAGCCGGTCCACCGGGGCGGACACCCCGACCCGGAACGAGTCCCAGTCCACACTGGTGTAGAGCCGGGCGCCGAGGCCCTCCAGGGCGAGCGCGTAGGCACCGGCGTCGCGCTGCGCCGTACCCTCCTCCAGGGCCTTAGCCACGACGGACGCCACGCCCTCGCGGCCGACCGGCTCCCGGCCCGCGCCGGCGTCCAGCACCAGCGTCGCCACGGCGAGCGGCTGGCTGGGCAGGTGCGCGGCCACCACCTGGCCGGCCGCGGCGGTCTCGCGCACGACACGCGGGAACGCGTACGGCCGGGGATCGCCAGCGCCGGGGCGCTGCTCCACGAGGACGGTCATGCGGCGCTCTCCTTGGTGTCGCCGCCGGCGGCGGGCTGCTCGTCCGCGGGCAGGCGGGGGTCGTCTGCGGGAAGGTAGGTCAGGGTCACCCGCTCCGGCTCGGCGAGCACCCGCGCGGCCAGGTCGGCGACCCGCTCCGGGGTGACGCTCAGCCAGGCGGGCAGCCGCTCCGCGGCCCGAGTCGGGTCGCCGAACTGGGTGGCGTAGCGGCCCAGCACGTCCGCCCGGCCGGCCACCGTACCCACCTGGTGCCACCACGCGGTGGTCAACAGCGCGTGGGCGCGGGCGACCTCGTCCGCGGTGACGCCGTCGGTGGCCACCTCCGCCAGCGCGTCGAGCAGGCCGGCTTCGAGGGCCTGGGGCGTCACCCCGGGCCGGGCGGTCATGGTGATGATGATCGGCGCGGGCGCGTGGGCCAGGTCGACGCCGTACGCCCCGACGTACTCGGGCTGGGCCAGCCGGGCGCCGTCGGCGAGCCGGCGGTAGAGCCGGCTGCCGCGGCCGTCGCCGAGGATGGTGGCGAGCACGGTGGCGGCGTCGTAGCCGGGGGTGCCGAACGGGGCCGTGCGGGCGGCGAGGTAGACGCGCGGGGCCGGCACGTCGCCGCGGACGGTCTCGCGCACCGGTCCGCCCAGCGGCGGCGGGGCCGTGCCGTCCGGGGCGGCGGGGATGTCCGGGCGGGGCGGCAGCGCACCGAAGTACTTCTCCGCGAGCGCGAACACGTCGGCCGGGACAGCGTCGCCGACGACCGTCAGGACCGCGTTGTTGGGCGCGTAGTAGGTCGAGTGGAACGCCTGAAAGGTGCCCAGGTCAGCGGCGTTGAGGTCGGCCATCGAGCCGATCGTCGGGTGATGGTACGGGTGCCCGGGCGGGTAGAGCAGCGGCAGGAGCCGCAGCCAGGCGTCGCCGTACGGCACGTTCTCGTACCGCTGCCGCCGCTCGTTCTTGACCACCTCGCGCTGGTTGTCCAGGGTCTCCTGCGTCAGCGCCGGCACCAGGCCGCCCATCCGGTCCGCCTCCAGCCACAGGGCCAGCTCGAGGTGTTCGGCGGGCACCGTCTCGAAGTAGTTGGTGCGGTCGGGGTTGGTGGTGGCGTTGAGGGAGCCGCCCGCGCCCTGGATGGCGCGCATGTGCTCCGTCTTCGGCACGTGCACCGAGCCCTCGAACATCAGGTGCTCGAAGAGGTGCGCGAAGCCCGTCTGCCCGTCGGGTTCGTGCCGGGAGCCCACGTCGTACCAGAGGTTGACGCCCACCACCGGGGCGGCGTGGTCCTCGCTGACAGTGACGCGGAGGCCGTTGTCGAGCCGCGCCGACGAGATGGGCCAGGGGTAGCCGGTCATGGGTACATCTTCGCCGGTCCCCGCCCGCCGCGACCAACGCGCCCCCGAGAACGAGGGACGCGGCCCCCGCGACGACCGTGTCGGCCGCCGCGGGGACCGCGTCCCCGTGTGCTACTTCGCTACTTCAGATTCCGTGCCTGTCCGTCGCTCAGAGCGCCGGGTAGGCGTTGGCCATCAGCTGACGGAACTGCGCGCTGAACCAGGCACCCGAGATCGGGGCGTCCGGCAGGGCGCTGGTGCGGCTGTTGCCGTTGCGGGCGTTACCAGCGTAGTTCGGGTCGCACATCTGGTCGAAGCCCTTGTTGTCCGGGTTCGGGATGAGGCGCGAGGACCCGTCCGACTCACCCGGAGGCTTCACCCAGACGTAGGCGTCGATGCCGGGGGCCGGGTTGGCCCGCGGGCGCTCGCCGAGGCCGGCACCGACCTGGTTGCACCAGTTGCCCTTGTGGATGCGCTTGTCGATCCGGTCGGCGTTGATGTCACCGGTCGCGGCGGTGGGCCGGTTGGGGCCGCCCCAGCCGTTGCGGGAGGTGTCGATCAGCATGCCGATGCTGGGGTCGAAGCCCTGGCGGATCAGCTCCTGCCGGAACGCCACCGCGAAGGTCGACTCATCGTTGTAGTCGTTGAAGTCGATCCACGGGTGCGTCCGGGTCTGGGCGTTGACCTGGATGAACGGCTCGTGCAGGGCCGAGTAGTTGGCCGTGTTGGTGATGAAGCCGTGCACCTTGTTGATGCCGCCGAGGCGGGCGACCTGCGCGAACTGGGTGGCGGACGGGCCGAAGTTCGTGACCCAGCCGATCCAGCCGTGGTGCGCGGCGTCGATGTAGTTGTACGCGTTCGGCGTGTTGCCGAGCTTGTCGATCGCGTACGCGATGCCGTCGCGGTAGACGCCCGTGGTCTGCACGTCGCGGCACATCTGGGTGCCGGCCGCGCCGGTCGTGTTCGTCACCAGGTTCGGCAGCGAGTCGATCTCGATGATGTTGATGATCCGCAGGGCCCGGTACTTCGGGTCGTTCTGGATCGCGGCGATCGCGTCGATGTACTCCGTCTTGTACCGGGGCAGCTCGGTAATGCCAAGCTCACCGTTGGAGGCGAGCGCCGCGCAGTCGCGGGCCGGCAGGTTGTAGATGACGATCTGGATGTAGCCGGCGTTCTGGGCCAGGGCCGAGTCCAGGTGGTCACGCAGGCCCATGGGGCCGTTGGACTGGCTGTTCGCGGTGCCCGCGATCGCGGCGATCCGGTCCAGCCACACGGCGGTCGGCTGGTTGGAGATCCGGTTGCCACCGGGCTCCGCGTTGGCCTTGGCCGCCCACTCCGAGTTCACGTAGCCACGGACACCCGCGTACGGGTTGTCCACGCGGTTGGTCACCGGGCCGCCGGTCGGGCCACCCGTCGGGCCGCCGGTCGGGCCACCAGTGGGGCCGCCGGTCGGGCCGCCGGTCGGGCCGCCGGTCGGGCCGCCGGTGGGGCCGCCGCCGTTCGGGCCGCAGGCCACGCCGTTGATCGTGAAGGAGGTCGGGGCGGGGTTGCTGCCGCTCCACGCGCCGTTGAAGCCGATGTCGGTCGACGCGCCGGTGGCCAGGGCCCCGTTGTAACCCATGTTGCGGGCCGTCACGCTGGTGCCGGTCTGCGCGTAGGTGGCGCTCCAGCCCTGCGACACGCGCTGGGAGCTGTTGCCGAACGTCCAGCCGAGCGTCCAGTTGGTCAGCGGGTCACCGGTGTTCGTGATCTTGATGCTGGCGGTGAAGCCACCTGGCCAGGAATTGGCGGTGTACGCGACGTTACACGAGGTAGCCGCGTGCGCCATGGTCATCGGCACGACGACGCCGGTCACCACGAGGGCGCTCGCGCTGGCTATAGCCAGCGCCCGGCGGCGGCCGGACAACCTGATGGGAAACTTCATTCCACTGATCTCCTTGGGCGTGACCGGGTCCCCGGGGGTGGGGCCTGGCAAAGACTGCCTTCGATGAATCGGGAGCCTGTTCCGGCTATCGAAGGCGGCGACGGGGTGGAGCGAGGGTGTTCGAGCCTTGCCCGGATGGGCGGTGCTAGCCCGCCCCGGATGAGCGGAGCTGGGTGGAAGCAGCCGCGCCCACGCGGCCGTGATTGACACCGTCCGGTCGAGACCGGCTGCCCTCGGCGCCATGCTGTGCGCGGTGTGGCTCCCCTCGCGCTGTGGCGTAATTCTTACACTGGGAGCGCTACCACGACAACACCTGTGACTGGGATAGTCGTGATGGAAGTCGATTTCTTGCCCACAGCCGGCCGGACCACCGGTGGCCGCCAGGCCGGGTCGCCCTACCGGTGATCAGGCGCTCACGCTGCGAAAACCTGGCATCGCCGGACGATCGCGCCGTGCGCCCGACCCCGCCGACGGCCCTGTGGGCCCCCTCGCGACGCTCTGGGGTTTTCCCGCGCCGGCAGAGGAGCTACTCGACGCCGTCGGGTGGCCGGCTTCCGTGCGGTGGCCGGAGCGTCGGCGGGTGCCCGCCCTCGCCGCCCCGGGTGGATAGCCGGCTGGCCGACCGACGCCGGTGTCGCCGGCGGGGAGGCGCCGTTACAGTTGCCCCTAGGCAACTACCTCGAAGCGTCAGACGGTCGCCGCCGGGCTGCTGGGGTACGCCGGCCGGCTGCGCGACTTTCCCGCGGGCCCTCGACGAGCTCGCGGGTGGGCATCGAGCTGTCCCGGTCGGACCATCGGCGGGGCGGCCCGGGGCAGCCCGAGCCGCCCTAGCCTTAGCGGCCGGCGCACTGCCCGTAGCGGGCGCCGTTGATCCGCGCCCCGGTCAGGTCCGGCGGGCGGGCGTTGCCGTGGCAGTAGAGCAGCCCGGCGATGGAGCTGCGGCTCAGGTCGGGGGCCACCGCGCCGGTGGTGCCGGCGATGAAGACCGGCCCGGCCACCGCCGAACCCGCGAGCCGGACCCAGCCGGTGGTGCCGGTGATCGCCACCGGGCCACCCACGGTGCTGTCCACGAGTGCGACCACCTTGGCCCCGGTGGCGTCGAGCGGGCCGCCGATCCGGCCGCCCGTGACCACCAGGGAGGCGCCGGCGGCGACCGTGACCCGGCCCGTGACGGTCGCGGCGACGAGGCAGGTCACGCCCTCGGTGACGGTCAGCGGGCCGGCGTGTCGGCCGGTGACCGTCCGGGTGCAGACCTGCGGCGGCGTCTGCACCAGCCGACTGTGCTCGGCGCGGGTCACGGGCAGCACGGTGCCGTGCCGGGGGCTGCTCGGCAGCGCGTAGTCGGCGGACAGCCGCCACTGGCCGGAGTCGAGGTCCGTCGTCTCGAACGGCACGTAGCCGCGCCCGCCGAACTCGTCGATGAACAGGTACCACTTCTCCTCGGTGTTCGACTTGAACACCGTCGGGCCCTCCCCGCGCTCGATGTCCCCCTTGCCGATGCCCGCCCCGATCAGCCGGAAGTCGTCCGCGAGCACCGAGGAGCCCACCTCGCCGAAGACGAACTTGCCGTTCGGGCTGGTCGGCGTGTTGTTCCGCTCGTCCTTGGTGAAGCGGTACACCTTGCCGCCGTGGCTGATCATCGTCGTGTCGATGATCGAATGGCCGGGGTCGGCGTAGACCGCCGGCGCGCTGAACGTGTGGAAGTCGCGCGTCGTGGCGTACATCATCCGGTTGTGGGTCTCACCGGTGTGGCCGGCGTCGGCGTAGATCTTCGAGGCCCAGAAGACGACGTACTCCCCCGTCGTGGTGTCGTAGAAGGCCTCCGGCGCCCAGGTGTTGCCCGCCTCCGGCGGGGCGACCTCGACCATCCGCTGCGCGGACCAGTTCACCATGTCGACGGATTCCCAGACCATGATGGACCGGCTCCCCCGCCGCTGCGCGCGTTCCCAGTCCCCGTTTCCGTGGATCCGCAGGTCCGTGGCGATGAGGTAGAACTTGTCGCCCTCCGGCGAGCGGATGATGAACGGGTCGCGCACGCCCCGCTCCCCCAGCGCGGACGTCATGGTGGGCGCGCCGCCGTTGAGCTCCTGCCAGTGCAGCGGGTCGTTGCCCCGGCTGGCCGCGAAGTACACCTGCTCGCCGTTGGCCGTGCCCTCGCCGGTGAAGTAGCTGAAGGCGTACGCCTGCGGCCTGTCGCGGACGGGCCGCTCCCGGACGACGGCGGTGAGCGTGCGGCGGGCCGACGCCGTGCCCTTGGTGACTGTCGCGGTGAGCCGCACCGTGGCGTCGCCGCGGGCGGGCCGGCGCACCACGCCGGTGGACGACACGACCGACGGGCGTGCGGAGGACCAGGCCACCCGCGTGCCGTTGGGGCCCGCCGTGGGCAGGGTGAGGTTGCCGCGTACGTCGCCGACGTTGTGCACGACCAGCGCGGCGGCGTCGGCGCGGACAGCCTGGGCGTCGGTGAACCGCGGCAGCACTGTCACGGTGAAACTCCTGGTGGCACGAGCGGCTCCCTTGCTCAGCGCGGCCGTCAGCGTGACCGTGGCGGCGGGCCCGCCGACAGGCGGCCGGGTGACGGTGCCGTCCCCCGCCACCACCGCGACGTCGCTGGAGGTCCACGCGATGGCGGAGCCATTCTGCCCGGTGCGCGGCAGGGACAGGTCGGTGGTCACTGCCGTGGTGTCGCCGAGGGTCAGCGCGTCGCGGTCCGCCGTGACCAGGTCCGTCGAGATGGGCAACGCGAGTTCCTGCACCTCCGCCACCGGCAGCGCCCGGTCGTAGACGCGGAAGTCGCGGATCCGCCCGGCGAAGCGGTGGTCGCCGGCGTAGACCGAGCGCCCGATGTAGTTCGCGCTGGTGACGCCGGCACCGATCGCCCCCGGGGTGATCGTGACGCCGGTGTTGCGGCCGACCTCGCCGCCGTCCTCGTAGAGCACCGCGGTCCCGCCCGCCAGCGTGTACGTGAGGTGCTTCCAGACCCCCCGGGTCAGCGACGCCCCGGCCGACACTGTCTGCTCGGTGGCCCAGTTCCCGGTGGCGATGGACGTGCGGTAGCCGTCGCCGGTGGTGAAGAGGTAGCCGTCGCCCCCGGTCCCGGCGGAGTTGCCGAACCCGTAGATGAAGTACGGCGTGGCCTGCGCGGGGTCGATGCGGACGGCCATCGACACGGTGATCGCGTCCAGCCCGGCCAGGATGTTGTCCGGCACCCGGATGTAGGTGTCCGTGCCGTTGAACCCGAGGCCCTGGCCGGCCGACCAGTCGGCGGTGCCGTGCACGGTGCCGTCCCGCCCCCGCCCCGACGAGTCCAGTGCGGTCGAGCCGGCACCGGCGTCCAGCTTGTACCAGAGCGCCAGGCCGTCGGCGAGGTCCGCCCGCGCCGGCCCGGCGCCGGCCGGGACCGCAACGAGGCAGAGCAGCGCGGCGGCCGCCGCGAGGGTGCGCCGCCGGCGCTGCCGGGGTGTCCGCGGGCGCCGCGTCGTCTCCTCCGGGGGTCGCCGCCGCCCAGCACTGTTAGCGCTCACATGATCGGGCGCACTGCGGGGGGTGGGCGAGGGTGGTGGGGTTCGGCCGGGACCGCATACCGTTACATCGATGTCACGGACGAGTGTCGGGCGTCACCCGGCTCCGGTCAACCCCCGGGCATTCCGGGCGACCCGCCCACGGCCCCGCCCACAACGCCCGTACACCGACTGTGAGCTGGCAGTGTGTCGCGCCTCACGGGTGGGTCGGAGGCGCCGGCGCGCCGCCATTCTGGTTCACTCCACCCATGTCCACCATAGATCACCTGCTGCACGCCAACGCCAACTACTCCGACCGGTTCCCGGGTCCCCGGCCGTTGCGCCCGAAGCTCCGGCTGGCGGTGATCGCCTGCATGGACTCGCGGTTGGACCTCTTCGGCGCCCTCGGCCTGGAGATCGGCGACGCCCACCTGATCCGCAACGCGGGCGGGCTGCCGACCGACGACGCGCTCCGGTCGCTGGCGCTGAGCCAGCGCTTCCTCGGCACCCGGGAGGTCGTGCTGATCCACCACACCCAGTGCGGCATGGAAGGCTTCGACGACGCGGCCTTCCGCGCGGAGCTGGCCGCCGAGAGCGGCGAAGAACCGCCGTGGGACGTGCCCGGGTTCGCCGACCTTCATGACACGATGCGTGAATCGGTAGCCGCGGTGCGGCGATGCGGCTGGATCCCCCACCGCGACGACGTGCGGGGGTTCATCTTCGACACCGCCACGGCGCGCATCACGGAGGTGGACTGAGCCTTCCGCCGGCGCCCGCCGGCCCACGAGGAACGAGGGGTGCCATGGCCGAGCCGACGAAGATCACGCTCGAGGAGTCCGAGATCCCGCGGCAGTGGTACAACCTCGTGCCCGACCTGCCGGCACCGCCGCCCCCGCCGCTCAACCCGGGCACGCTCCAACCGGCCGGGCCCGACGACCTCGCCGGGATCTTCCCGATGGCGCTCATCGAGCAGGAGGTCTCCACGCAGCGGTACGTGGACATCCCCGCGGACGTGCTGGACGTCTACCGGCTGTGGCGGCCCAGCCCGCTGTACCGGGCGCACCGGCTGGAGCGGGCCCTGGGCACACCGGCGAAGATCTACTACAAGTACGAGGGCGTCTCCCCGGCCGGGTCGCACAAGCCGAACACCGCCGTGCCGCAGGCGTACTACAACGCGGCCGCCGGCATCCGGCGCCTGACCACCGAGACAGGCGCCGGCCAGTGGGGCACGGCGCTCGCGTTCGCGTGCGGGCAGTACGGCCTCGACTGCGAGGTGTGGCAGGTCCGCGCGTCGTACGACCAGAAGCCGTACCGAAAGATCATGATTGAGACCTTCGGCGGGACGATCCACCCGTCCCCGTCGGACCGCACGGAGGCCGGCCGCCGCATCCTGGCCGACCAGCCGGACTCCCCCGGCTCGCTCGGGATCGCCATCTCCGAGGCCGTCGAGGTCGCCGCGCAGGACCCGCACACGAACTACGCCCTGGGCAGCGTGCTGAACCACGTGCTGCTGCACCAGACGGTCATCGGCGAGGAGGCGCTCCGCCAGTTCGCGAAGATCGACGTGGCGCCGGACCTCATCGTCGGGTGCACCGGCGGCGGCTCGAACTTCGCCGGCCTGGCATTCCCGTTCCTGCGCGAGAAGCTGGCCGGGCGGATGTCCCCGGTCATCCGCGCCGTCGAGCCGGCCTCCTGCCCGAGCCTGACCAAAGGCGTGTACGCGTACGACTTCGGCGACACCGCCGGTACCACCCCGCTGATGAAGATGCACACGCTGGGCCACGGCTTCGTCCCGGACCCGATCCACGCCGGCGGCCTGCGCTACCACGGCATGTCGTCACTGGTGTCGCACGTCCACGAGCTGGGTCTCATCGAGGCGGTGGCGAAGACGCAGAGCGAGTGCTTCGCCGCGGGCGTGCGCTTCGCCCGCACCGAGGGCATCGTCCCCGCGCCGGAGCCGACGCACGCGCTCGCCGTCTGCATCGAGGAGGCGCTGCGGTGCGCCGAGACGGGCGAGGAGAAGGTCATCCTGACCGCGCTCTGCGGGCACGGCCACCTCGACATGGCCGCGTACGGCGCCTATCTGGCCGGCACCATGCGCGACCACGAGCTGTCCGACGACGCCGTCCGGGCCGCCATCGAGGCGCTGCCGGCCGTCCCGGCCTGAGCCCACCCCCCGCCCGGCTGAGCCCCGGGCCGGGCGGGCGTCAGCCGGCGTGCCCGGCGAGCAGGCGGAACCCCACCGGCCGGAGGTGGCCGTCGAAGACGCGCCGGGCCTCGACCTCGCGCAGCGTGCGGTAGATCGGCACGGCCACCCCCAGGTCGGCCAGCCAGCTGCCGAGGTACCGGTGGAGGTACGGCGACCGGACGATGTCGCGCACCTCGAAGGCGCGGGCCACCGCCGCCACCATCTGCTCGCCAGGGTGCATCCGGGCGACCTGGTGGTGCCGGCGCACCCAGTGCTCCAACGGCAGGGGTACGACGGCGGCGTTGCCGTCGGCGCCGGGCCAGCCGGGCCCGTCGGGCCCGTCGGAGCCGTCGTGTTCGCCGGCCGGGCCGTGCTCGGGGAGCGGCTCGACCGCATGACCGACGCCGGCGTCCGGGAGGTAGAGCAGGCCGGCGCTGCCCAGGAGCGCGGCGGTGTCGTAGAACCAGACCGCCGTCTGCGTGTCCGCGCGCTCCCAGGCGAACTCGTCGAGCACCAGCACGCCCGTGCTCCCCACCAGGGCCCGGGCCCGCGCCACCGTCTCCTCCAGGCTGTCGACGTGGTGCAGCGACAGCGAGAAGAGCACGGCCTCGAATGGTTCCGCCTCGAAGGAGGCGATGTCCGCCTCGACCGCCGGCACGCCGCGCCCCCGCGCCGCGGCGACCGCCTTCGGGTCGCTGTCGATGGCGGTAACCGCATACCCCGCGCCGGTCAGGGCGAGCGTGAGCCCGCCGCCGCCGCATCCCGCGTCCAGGACCCGCGCGGGCGGCGGCGGTAACCAGCCGGCCAGGTATCTCAGCTGTTCGGCGACCTGCCGCTGCGCGACGGCGGCAGACCGCGCCGGCGGTTCATCGATGAGTGCCGATTCGATCGCTGTCATGGCACTAGGGTGGGTTGCTTTTGCCACGCGCACAACCGTCGGTTTCCCAGAGGCACCATGACCTCGGCGTCCGCGCCGTGTCGTCAGCCGCCCGCCACGCGGCGACCGGCATCGCACCGGCCGGCCGGGTGAGTTGGGTAGGGTGGGCCGGGCCCGCGCGGACCGACCGAGGAGGCGCCGATGGATCCCATCAACATCGTGGCCGTACCCGCCCTGCTGGCGCGCGGCTCCGTGGCGGGAGCCGACGCTCCGCTCCTCACCTACTACGACGACGCCACGGGCGAGCGCACCGAACTGTCCGCCACGGCCCTCGGCGGCTGGGCCGCCCGGACTGCCGGCCTGCTCAGCGAGGGGTGCGGCCTCGGCGTCGGGTGCCGCGCCGCCGTCCTGCTCCCCGCGCACTGGCAGACCGCCGCCGTCCTGCTCGGCGCGTGGTCCACCGGAGTGGCGGTGTCCCTCCACGCGGCCGCGACGGCCGGCCTGCCGGCACTCGGGCCCGGCGTGGACGAACCGCTGGACGCGACCTTCGTCTCCGCCGCCCGGCTGGACGACTGGCTGGAGAACGTCCCGGACGCCCACCACCGCTTCGTCCTCGGGCTCGGCCCCGGCGGGGCGGAGCTGGCGCAGGTGCCGGCCGGGTACCGGGACTACCTCGCCGAGGTCCGCCGGTACCCGGACAGCCTGCCGGGCGCCGCCCGGCTGCGCCGGGCCGACTCGGCGACCGTGGACGGCACGACCTTCGCGGAGTGGGGCAGGCTCGCGCAGGGCCTCGCCGCGACGCAGGACCTGCGCCCGGGCGACCGCCTGCTGGTCGACGCGGCCGAGCACGAGCATCCGGTGAAATGGCTGCTGGCGCCCCTGTCCGCCGGCGCCTCGGTGGTGCTCTGCGCCAACCTCGACCCGGCGGCGGTGGCCGCCAGGGTGGCTGCGGAGCGGGTCACCCGCGTCCTGTAGCGCCACGGCGGCCCGGCCGGGGTGACCCGCGGCGCTGCACGCGCGCGTGTCCGGCCTGGCGGCGGCCCCGCTTCGCGCCATACCAGAAAACCGGCCCCCGGATCACCGGGTGCACCGGCTTACCGAGCGGGCCGCGCGCTGCGAGCGTGGTGCCTCCGAGGCACATTCGACGAGGAGGCGCCATGTCCGTTCGTCCCGGGCCACCCCGGCATCACCAACCCCGCGCCGCGCCGACGCGGGCCCGGTCGCTGTTCGTCGCGGCGGTGGTGGCGACGTCACTGGCCGTTCCGGCGGCGGCGCACGCTGGCCCGCCCCGGGCAGCGCACAAGGCCGCCGCGGCTCCGGCCGGCGCCGCGGCCGCCGGAGTCGCCTGGGGCAGGTGTCCGCCCGCGCCGCCCGGCCAGTACCGCCACCCCCTGCTCCAGTGCGCGACGGTACGTGTGCCCCTGGACCACCGCCGGCCGCGCGGCCGCTCGATCGGGATTGCGATCTCCCGGATCCCCGCCACGTCGCCCGCGGCGCGGCGGGGCGTCCTGCTGACCAACCCGGGCGGCCCCGGCGAGCGGGGGCTGGACTTCCCCGGCCGCCTGGCCACCTGGCTGCCACCGGACATCATGGACCGGTACGACGTCGTCGGCATGGACCCACGCGGGATCGGCGACAGCGCCGCGATCAGCTGCGGCGTCGACCCGGCCACCCCGCTGGACCTGCGGCTGCCGTACCCGGCGGCGGACGGCTCGATCGCCCGCAATGTGGCGTACGCGCGGGCCACCGCGGCGCGGTGTGCCGAGCTCTCGGGCGACCTCCTGCCGCACATCAGCACGACGAACACCGCGCGCGACCTGGACCTCATCCGCGCCGCGCTCGGGGAGCCGCGGATCTCCTACTTCGGCACCTCCTACGGCAGCTACCTCGGTACCGTCTACCGCGCGCTGTTCCCGCGGCGGGTGGACCGGATGGTGCTGGACAGCGCCCTCGACCCGCGGTTGGTCTGGCGGGGCACCTGGCTGGGCTGGGGCCGCGCGACGGCCGACCGGCTGCCCGACTTCACGGCCTGGGCGGCCGCCCGGGACGCGACCCTGCACCTCGGGGCCACCGCCGAGGCCGTCAGCCGCCGGTTCCGCGCGCTCGCCGCCCGGCTGGACGCGAGCCCGGTCCGGTTGCCGGACGGCACCACCGCCACCGGCAACATCCTGCGCGAGCTCACCCGGGAGCTGCTGTACGACGACAGCCTCTTCCCGCTGCTCGCGGACCTCTGGCGGTACCTCGACACCGGGGCGGGCACGCCGATCCCGGTCCCGGCCGCCGACGACAACTTCATGGCCGCGTTCTACGCCCTGTCCTGCAACGACGCGGCGTGGCCCCGGAGCCCGGTCCGGTACGCCCGCGACGTCGCGGCCGACCGCCGGCGCTGGCCCGACACCGCCGGGATGCCGGCGAACATCTGGCCGTGCGCGTTCTGGCCGTACCGGCGGGTCGAGCCCCCGGTCGCCGTGACCGGCGGCGGCAGCCGCAACGTGCTGATCGTGCACCAGACCCGCGACCCCGCCGTACCCCTGTCCTCGGCGCAGGGCCTGCGGGAGGTCCTCGGCTCGGCGGCGGCACTGGTGACGGTCGACGGCGGCGGCCACCTGGCGTTCGGGCGCGGCAGTTGTGCCGACCCGATCACCGTCACGTTCCTCGCCACCGGGGTCCTGCCGGCCGCCGACCGCTCCTGCCCGGCGCCGCCGGCCACCGGAGAACGCCGGGTCAGCGGGTCACGTAGTCGAGTTCCACGCGGCTGATCTGGGGGGTGGCGGCATCCGGCAGGTTCGGGAACTCGATCCGCAGGTACCGGACGCCGGGCGGCAGGCGGCGGACGTCGTAACGGACTCGGTACCAGTAGCCGTACACCCCCGGGTCGCTGCCGTACTGCTGGGTCGCCGCCGCCAGCGGCCGGAACGTGACCCCGTCGGCGGATCCGGAGAGGGTGAAATGTTCCACGGTGTTCTGGAAGAACGTCTGCACCGACGCCGAGGTCAGCCGGCCCGGGACCGCGTACGTGATGGACTCGCCGGCGACCGGCGCGGTGCGGCGCACCCGGGCGAGCCGTTCGAGGACCCGGCGGTTGTTGGACGTCTCGACGGCGACGTTCGCGGTGTGCGCGGCCACCTTGCTGAGGTCGCGCATGTCGTCGACCAGGGCGAGGCGCCGCACCCGGACAGGACCGACCACGTTGGACGGCGCCGACACGCCGCTGGTGTTGCGTGCCCGCACGCGGTACCAGTACGTCCGCCCGATGGTGGCGGTCGCGTCGTTGTAGATGGGGGTGTACGCGACGTCGTCGGTCACGTCGGCGTCCAGCACGGTCCACTCCAGGCACGGCCCCCGCCCCCGGCACCGGCGCTTGTCCACGGCGGTCGCCCGCTCCAGCTGGTACGTCTGCGCCCCCACCGAACCCTGCCAGGAGATCGCCTTGACCTCCCGGATGGGCAGCAACCGGGGCGCGCGCGGCGCCGGGACGGGAGGCGCGGTCAACCCGCGGATCTCGTACGCCTTGTTCCGCAGGAGGGTCATCACCTCGGCCTCGTCGTAGCGGGCCCCGGACGGGAAGCCAGGCCAGTGGTACGACCGGAGGAAGAAGTCGTCGCCGAACGCCTCCTCGCCGTGCCAGTAGAAGCCGCCGTCCCGGTTGTGCGGCCGCAGGCCCCACAGCTGCCCGCCGGACGAGCCGTTGGCGATGAGCGTGTCCATCGTCGCGGCGATGGTCTCGGGCGTGGCGAAGCCGAACTCGAACGCCACGTACGGCTTGCTGCCGGCCGACTGGGCGCGCTGCTGCGCGACGATCGCCGGCGTGTTGCCGCTGAAGTTGTCGTAGACGCTGGTGGCCACCACGTCGATGTACGGGTTGGTGAGCAGCCGGGCACCGATGTTGCGCCGGGTCTCGTGCTGCATCAGCAGGTGGTTCGGGTCCAGGGACTTGATGTGCCGGCCCATCTCCAGCAGCCACGCGTCGGTCGCCGAGTTCAACTCGTTGCCGTACGCCCAGGAGAGCACCGCCTTGTCGTCGGCGTACCGGACGCCGGTGATGGTGTTCCGCCGGTTGAGCAGGTACGACACGATCGCCTTGTAGTCCGCCACCAGCTCCGGGTCGGTGTAGAACTCGGCCGCGGGCTTGCCGCGCAACGCCGCGAGGTCCGTGTAGCCGCCGTGCCACGGGTACTGGTTGGTGATCGGGATGACGACCCGGACGCCGACCTCGTTCGCCGTGGCGAGGATCCGGTCGAGGACCCGGAAGCCCTCCTCGTTGAAGGCGGCCGGGTTGACCGACCCGTCCGGCCGGCTCGCCGGGCCGACGATGTGCCGGGGGATCGCCGCGGCGTCCGTCGACCGCCGGACCGACAGGCAGTAGATGCGGGTGGCCTGGCCGCCCATCTGCTTGATGGTCGCCAGGGTGTCGCGGATCTCGAACGCGTCGGGCCAGCGCCACTCGAGCTGCGGCGAGTCGGCGAAGGTGAAGTTGTCCTCGACGATCTGCAGCGTGGGCGTGGCGGCCGAGAGGAATCGGTACTCGGTCGTACCGTCCATCATCTTGTCGCCGGTGCGCGTCACGAAGTTGGCGAAGGCGGACCGGTGCCCGCCGCGCGCGGCCTGCCGGCCCTCCGCCTGGGCGGTCACCGCCTGGGCACCCGCGGCCCGGCCGGCGGCCGCCGGGGTCGGACCGGCCACGCCGGTGCCGAGCAACGACAACACCGCCACGGACGCGACGAGCCGAGCTGCGATCGCCATGACGTTCCCTCCCCGTGCCCCGAGACGTGCCCTGAGAACAGCCCCGCCGATCCTATTCGTTGATCACTATCGATACAATCCACACCGACCCCGACAATTCCGCGTCCAGGCTGGCGCCATTTACGTACCCTCAAGGCGATCCAGCGACAGGGGGTGGCATGCGGCGCCGGACGGGCGGTCTCGCGGAGTTCGTCAACCCGATCGTGCTGACCGGCCTGGCATTGTCCGTGGCGTCGTCGGCAGCGCTTGACCTGACCGGCGCCGCGAGCGGTGTCGAGTCGCTGCTCGCCTGCCTGCTCGGCGCCGCCATCACGCTGATCCTGGACTCCACGGCGCGGGCGGAGGCGCGGTTCGAGCTGCGCGGCTCGCTGGAGTCCGCCGACTGGCTGCGCGGCGAGGTGCGGTCGCTGGCGGCGTCGGTGCGGGAGATCACCGAGCGCCACCCCGCGCCGGAGATCTCGGCGGAGACCCTGCGCCGCTTCGTGCAGCTGCGGGTCGACCTCGACGACCTGCGGCAGGGCCGGATCATCCGGCCCGGTGCCGACGCCGAGACGCTGCTGTCCGCGACCACCGCCTGCCGCGACCGGCTGGAGGCCGTGACCAACGTGCCGGGCGCCGGCCCCGGCGCCCGGTGGTGGCACAGCCCGCTCGGCCGGCGGTACTGGGAGGCGAACCTGGCGGCGCTGGCCCGCGGCGTCTCGATCACCCGGGTGTTCATCTGCGACGGCGTGGACGCGGAGCTCGCGGCGATCCTCGACGAGCAGCGCGCCGCCGGGGTGGTGCCGGTCGTGGTGGACCGGGACCGGCTGGCGCCCGAGTTCCACGTCAACGTGGCGGTGTGGGACAGGCGCTGCGCGTGGACGGCCGACATGAACGCCCACGGCCACGTCATCGGCCACGTCTTCTCGGTGCAGGACCGCGACGTGCGACGGCTCCGGGAGGTCTTCGAGACCTGCCTGGGGACCGCCCGCCGGTGAACCTCGCCGCGGCGCTGGTGATCACCGCCGTGGTGTGGTCGGTCAGCCTGATCCGCCCGGTGCGGCTGCGCGCGCTCGCCTACAGCCTGCCGGTGCCGATGACGGCCGTGCTCGTCACCGGCGACGTCCGGGTGGACGGCAGCCAGCTTCTCGGCGTCGTCCTGCTGGTCGGGTTCTTCGCCGTGGTCGCGCTGCTGCACGTGCGGCTGGGGTGGCACATCCTGCTCGCCGACGCGGCGGCGATCGCGGCGTACATCGTGGTCGCCTGGGCCCTCCCCCCGTCGGTGCCGCTGGTCCCCGCCCTGCTCGCCGTCGTCGCGCTGTGGCTGGCCGGCTGGCTGCTGCCGCTCCCGCCCCGCGAGGAGCGGCAGCCGCCGCGCACCGCGATCCTGTCGGCGGCGACCGCCGCGAAGCTCGCCGGCGTCCTCGCCGCCGCGCTCGTCGTGGTCGGGCTGGGCGGACTGCTCGCCGGCCTCGTGGTCACGTTCCCCTACTCGGGGGTGCTCGTCGCGGTCGAGGTCCGCGGGCAGCTCGTGCCGTTCACCCGCCATTTCGCGCGTACGGCGATCGCGCTGGCGGCGTTCGTCGCCGGCTACGCCGCTTGCCAGGACCGGGGCACGGTGCTGGCGCTGCTGGCCGGCTGGCTGGCGTTCGGCGCCTGCGCCGCCGCCCTGCACCTGCGGCCCGCCGGCGTGCCGCGCTGAGCGCCTTACCTTGTACGATCGGGCGGAGGAGGGGTTGATGTCGGTGGCGACCGAAGCCGAGCCGGACCCCGCGCCCCGGGTCCCGCTGAGCAGGCAGCGCGTGCTCCGGGCGGCGGTCGATGTCGCCGACGCAGGCGGCATCGGGGCCGTCACGATGCGCCGGCTCGCCGAGGTCCTCGGGGCCGAGGCGATGTCGCTCTACCACCACGTCGCCAACAAGGAAGACGTCCTGGACGGCGTCGTCGACGTCATCGCGCGGGAGATCAACGCGGCCGTCGCTATGGTCGACCTGCCTGCCGCGGGTGGCGGCTGGAAGAAGGCCGTGCGGCAACGGATCCTGACCGCCCGCACGGTGCTCCTCCGCCACCCCTGGGCGCCGGGGGTCTTCGAGACGCGCACCGGTACGAGCCTCGCGGTGCTGCAGTACTTCGACGGCCTGGTCGGGATGATGCGGGACGGCGGCTTCTCGTACGACCTGATCCACCACTCGCTGCACGCCCTGGGGAGCCGCGCCCTGGGCTTCACGCAGGAGCTTTTCGACCCGAGCAGCGACGCCGGGGGCGAGGACGCCGCCGCCATGATGGCGGGCATGGCCGCCCAGCTCCCCCACCTCGTCGGCATGATGGCGGAGGTCGCCCACGACGACCCCGGCTCCACGCTGGGTTGGTGCGACGACCAGACCGAGTTCGAGTTCGGGCTTGACGTGATCCTCGACGGTCTCGACAGGATGCGCGAGACCCCCTGACTCCACTCCGGCGGTGTCGGTGACCCGATCGGCTCCTTGACAGCCTTACGCCGTATGGCTAACTTACGCCGTAAGATAACCTTACGACGTACGAAAGCAGGGAGCGACATGGCTGGACACGCACGCCAGTCCGACGGGGGGACGCGGGTGAAGGCCTTTGTCCACCACTCCTTCGGGTCGGCGGACCGATTGGAACTCACCGAGATCGACCGGCCCGTGCCCGGCGCCGGCGAGGTGCTGGTCCGTGTGCGCGCGACATCGGTCAATCCCTACGACTGGCATCACCTGCGGGGCGAGCCGCGTGTCGCCCGCCTGTTGCCGGGCGGCCCGGGGCTGCGCGGGCCGAGACTGGGCATCCTCGGCTGCGACGTGGCGGGCGAGGTCGAGGCCATCGGCCCGGACGTGACGCTGTTCAGCCCCGGCGACGGCGTGTTCGCGCTGATCGAGCAGGGCGGCTTCGCCGAGTACGTCTGCGTTCCGGAGAGCCTGCTGGCGCCGAAGCCGACGAACCTGTCCTTTGCGGAGGCCGCGGCGGTCCCGATGGCCGGCGTCACCGCCCTGCTGGCCCTGCGCGACGCCGGCCGCGTCCAGCCCGGCCAGCGGGTGCTCGTCAACGGGGCCTCGGGCGGCGTCGGCACGTTCGCCGTCCAGCTCGCCCGGGCGTTCGGCGCGACGGTGGCCGGCGTCTGCAGCACCCGGAACGTCAAGCTGGTGGAGTCGCTCGGCGCGGGCGAGGTGATCGACTACACCGGGACGGACTTCACGCGGAACGGCCGGCTTTACGACCTCCTGCTGGACAGCGCGGGCAGCCGCCCGGTGTCGGCGTGCCGGCGGGTGCTGACACCGTCGGGGACCATCGTCGTCATCGGCGGGCCAGCCGGCCGCTGGCTGCAGCCCGCGGGCCACGCGTTCGCGGCACTGGCCGCGTCCCCGTTCGTCTCGCAGCGGGTGGCGGTGGCGGACGCGGTCCGCTGCGCGGGGAAGAAGCAGTGCCTGCTGGCGCTGACCGAGCTCATCGAGGGCGGCGAGGTGACACCGATCATCGACCGGCGCTACACCTTCGGGGAGATCCCGGCTGCCGTCCGATACCAGGAGCAGGGGCACGTCGCCGGCAAGGTGGTCGTCAGCTTCTGAGCGGCCGGCCGCGCGACGGCCTCGCCGGCGCCCTGGTGGGCGCCGGCGAGGTGCTGCCGCCGTGCGTGCTCCGCGCCCTACCGGTTGCGGTACCTCGGCTGGGTCTGCGCGTTGAACTCGTCGAACGTGACCCTGCCGGCGGACCGGGTACGGCGGTCCCTCAGCTGAAGGACGTCCAGGCCCTTCTGGTCGTTGGAGTAGATGTAGCCGTTGTAGTAGTACGCCGACCACGTGCCGCCGAACGTCAGCGTGTCGGCGTTCACCGGGCCGCGCTCCCAGAAGGCCAGCTCGACGGGGTTGGCGGAGTCGGTGAAGTCCCAAACGGACACGCCGCCCTGATACCACGACTGGACCATGATGTCGCGGCCCTTGACCGGGATCAGCGAGCCGTTGTGGGCGACGCAGTTCTCGGTGTCGGCGTTGTACCGGGGGATCTTGTAGTAGCTCCTGAACACCAGCGAACGGCTGTCGCCGCGACCGGCGATGTCGTAGATCGCGTCCGCACCCTTCGTCGGGCCGGTGGCCGCGTTGCAGTGCGCGCCGACGCCGCCGCCGAGCTCGTCGGTGAAGACGACCTTCGTCCCGGCGTTGTTGAACGTCGCCGAGTGCCAGAACGCGAAGTTGACCGTGTCGCGCACCCGGGTGATCACCCGGGGCGCCTCCGGCCGGGCGATGTCGAGCAGGATGCCATCACCCATGCAGGCGCCCGCGGCGATGCCCTTCGCCGGGAACGCGGTGATGTCGTGGCAGCCGGTGGTCGTCAGCGTGGCGTTGCCGGGCGGGTTTCCGCCGTCCGGGAAGAGGTTCGGGGTGGCCACGACGGCCGCCGCGGTCGGCGTCCGCAACGGCACCTTGATGATCGAGATCAGGTCGTGCGGCGGCTGGCAGTCCGGGAACGTCTCGTTCGGGAAGTACGACGACACGTACACGAAGACCGACCGGCGGTCCTTGCCGGGCACCAGCGTGTGGGTGTGCGAGCCGCAGTTCGTCTCCACCGACTTGACGTAGACCGGGTTGGCCTTGTCGCTGATATCGAAGATCTTGATGCCCTCCCACGACTCCTTGATCGTGGCGGACTGCGGCGCGTTGGTGCACGATTCGTTGTCACGGGACGAGTCGGTCGACAGGAACAGCAGGTCGCCGTAGACCGAGATGTCGTTCTGCGCACCGGGACACAGCACCTGGCTGACCAGCGCGGGCCGGAGTGGATCGCTGATGTCGAAGACGGCGAAACCGTTGTAATTGCCGGCGAAGGCGTAGTCGCCCTGGAACGCGAGGTCCGTGTTGACGGACGTGGCGAACGCCCCCGTCTTGGGCACGTTCGCCACCTGGCGCAGGTTCGGGCTGCTGACGATCTGGTCGACCGCCGGGATCTCGGCGGCCGGGTCCGGTGCGTTGGCGCTGCTGGACGCGGGCGCGACGGCGCCACCAAGCAGCAGGACCACCGCGCCGAACGCGATAGCCCCCGTTCGACGGAGTACGCTCTTGAACCTGTCCACCTGGGTCCCCCGAGACGTCAGAGATGGCGTGCCTGGTCTTGCATCGTAACCGGGGATATGCGCCACGGTCACTGCGATAGTTTTCGTCGGAGCCGCCACGGAGGACTTGTCACGGGGGCTTGTCATGGGGAGGCGGGCACGATGACTGCGCGGCGCCGGGCGTACCTGATCATCGCAGGCCTGCTCCTGGCCGCGGCCGGCGGCGGCATCGCCTGGGGCGCCGGTTCGCCGGACGGGCAGCCGGCGGCGCGGTCGACGCCCAGCCCCTCGCCGGTGCCCGTCATCGCGCCGGGCCGGCCGGGCGAGTCCGCGTCGATCCTTCCGCCGGACACGGTCGCCGAGCCGGAAGGTTCCCGTTTCAACGCACGGGACGTCACGTTCGTCCGGATGATGATCCCGCACCACCGGCAGGCCGTGGAGCTGGCCGGGCTCGCGCCGACCCGCGCCCGCAACCCGCAGGTCCGGGCGATCGCCGAACGCATCGTGGTGGCCCAGGGTCCGGAGATCGCGGTGCTCCAGGCCTGGCTGGCGGACCGCGGGCTGACGGACCGCGAGCCGGGCGAGCACGCCGCGGAGCACGGGCACGGCACCATGCGGGGCATGGCGTCGCCGCAGGCCATCAAGGCGCTGACCGCCGCCCGCGGCGACGCGTTCGACCGGCTGTTCGTCGACCTGATGTCCGCCCACCACGAGGGCGCGATCGCCATGTGCGGCGAGGTGCTGAGCGCGGGCGCCGACGAGAAGATCCAGGAACTGGCGACCAACATCGCGGCCGACCAGCGGATCGAGATCGTCCGGATGCGCGAGGCGCTCGGTTAGCGTTGGGCTGGCCCTGGGTGCGCCTAGCCGCTCACGCTCTCGTGGCGGTTCTCGATGTGGCCCATGAGCCGGCGCCCGAACGCCTTGTCCGAGGCTGTGGTGATCCGCAGGTCGTACCAGCCGGCGGCGGCCCGGGTCGGCCAGCTCAGCACGCGACTGCCCCCGGGGCGGACGGTGACGGAGCGCCGCCCCTCGCCATAGGCGAGCGCGACGACATCGAAGGTCAGCCGGGTGTCGCCGCCGTTGCGCAGGAGCAGTCGCAGGGTCCGGCGGCGCGGATCGATCACAGTGGACACCTCGGCGCGCGCCGCGGCCCCGTCGAGGTCGCCGGCGAACTCCCGCCGGAAGCCGTTCGGCCCGGTCACCACCAGGTGGTACGAGGTGGCGGGCAGCGGCACGTGGGCGACTTCGCGCCGCGCCACGTCGAGGTGGCGGGGCGACACCGCCGTGTCGTGGTACGGGTACAGCGCGAAGTGCACGCTCGCCGTGCCATCGTTGGTCAGCGCGAGGGCGAGCCGGCGGGCGGCGGGGTCGATCCGCGCGTTCGCGTCGGGCTGGTACGGCAGCGGTCGGGCCGGCCGAACCCCCGGTTCCTGCTGGGGCAGGCGTTGGTCGGTTGGCGGCACGGGCCGCCAGCGCCCGGTGAACGGCGGCACCGGAGCGGGCGCGCCGACGCGTGGCCGCCGGCGCCGGCCGGTGAAGTCGAACGCGGACGTGAGGTCCCCCGCGACGGTCCGCCGCCACGCGCTGATCACGGGGGTCCTGATGCCGAGCCAGGTCTCGAGCAGGCGCACGGTGGACGAGTGGTCGAAGACCTGGGAGCACACGTACCCGCCGACGCTCCACGGCGACACCACCAGCATGGGCACCCGGATCCCGAGGCCGATCGGCTTGCCCTCGTAGAACTCGTCCGTGCGGTCGGCCGGCGGGACGGGCGGCGGCACGTGGTCGAAGAAGCCGTCGTTCTCGTCGTACGTGATGAACAGCGCCGTCGACTGCCAGGTCTCCGGGTTGGCCGCCAGCGCGTCGAGGATCTGGTACGTGATCGTGGCGCTCTGGGCCGGCGACGACGCGCTCGGGTGCTCCGAGTCCGCCGCCGAGGGCACGATCCAGGACACTGCCGGCAGCGCGCCGGCCTCGACGTCGCGCCGGAACGAGGCGCCCAGCGTGCCCGGGCGCTCCCGGTGCAGGCACCGCTGGTAGAGGCTGCGCTCGGCCGGGGTCAGCGCGGCGACGCCCGCGGCCAGCCGGGCGAGCAGCTGTTCCTGCGCGGCGGGCGTGGCCCTGGCGAGGGCCGAGTAGAAGCTGTCCAGGCTGAGGAAGTCGCCCCGCAGGGCCTTGCGCATCACCTGTTTGAACGTGACGAAGAGCTCCAGGTTGTTGTCCTGGTAGTTGTCGTATTCCTGGTACACCCGCCAGCTCACGCCGTGCCGCTCCAGCAGCTCGGCGTAGGTCGGCCAGGCGTAGCCCGCGTGGGTGTCCTCGGCGTAGCCGGCGTTGGTGACGGCGCGGGCCGCGCTGCCCGGCTCGTACCCCGTGTAGCCGCTGACGTGATAGTTCCGGTTGGGGCTGGTGGAGGAGAAGACCGAGCAGTGGTACGCGTCGCAGATGGTGAACGTGTCCGCCAGCTCATAGTGGAACGGCAGGTCCCGACGCTCGTAGTAGGTCATCGTGGCGGGCGTCTTGGCCGGGATCCAGCCGTTGTGCCAACCGTCAGCGCGGGCCAACTGCCCATCCGGCCAGCCGTGCGGCAGGTCGTCGATGAACTGCAGGTCCTTGTTCGCGCCCGAGGCCGCCTCGCGGACCGAGAAGGGCAGCACGGCGCCGGCGCCAGCGGGCTGCTCGAACACCGACCGTCCGTCCGGCAGCGTGATGGCGTTGCGGTCGCCAAAGCCGCGCACGCCGCGCAGCGCACCGAAATAGTGGTCGAACGAGCGGTTCTCCTGCATCAGGAAGACCACGTGCTTGATCGCACGCAGACCGCCCTGGCGCGGCGCGGCGGCGAGCGCGGCATGCACGGACGGCGGCAGCAGCGAGCCCGCCGCGGCACCACCCACGATGCCGGCGCCGCCGGCGAGCAGACGCCGCCGGGTGGTCCCATGGGAGAGGGTCATCGGTGTTCCTCCCTGCTGTCCGCGCCGGCCTCGGCCCGGATCGGCGATCGCCGAGCGGGTCGGTCGGCGCCGTCGACGCTACGAACCGCCGCGGTCGGGCGCCGGGGCGTCGCGGTGAACCGTGGATGAAGACCACCCGAGCGTCCACAGGCTTCAGCTACGCGCCACCGGCCGGGCGGGCGATCACCCGCAGCCGGCAACCTCGCGGACGTAGGCAGGGCTGAGCTGACCGCCGGCACCGTTCGGGAGGACAATCATGATCAGTAGCAAGCCATGGCCGGCCGCGCTGGGCGCCGCCGTGATCCTGGGTGCCACCCTGGTGGGTGGCGCACCGACCACGGCCGCCGCGCCGAGCGCCGACTCGGCGCTGGTCACCGCGATCGCGGGGACCACGCGCAGTACACCCTGGGTGCTCGCCCGGCGCCTGCGGTTGACCTTCCCGACCTTCCACCCGCAGGGCTTCGCGCGCGTGGGAAACCGGCTGTTCCTCTCCAGTGTGGAGATCATCGAACGGCCCGTCCGGTACCCGGAGCCGGTCGGCGGATATGACCGGTCCCCCGGCCAGGGCCGCGGCCACGTCTTCGTCCTCGACCTGGCCGGCAACCTGCTGCGCGACATCGTGCTCGCCGAGGGCGACATGTACCACCCGGGCGGCATCGACGCCGACGGGCGCTCCCTCTGGGTGCCGGTCGCGGAGTACCGCCCGAACAGCCGCGCGATCGTGTACCGCATCGACCTGGCGACGCTGGCCGTCAGCACCGCCTTCCGGGTCGACGACCACATCGGCGGCGTGGTCGCCGACCCGGGCACCGGGCGGGTCCACGGCGTGTCCTGGGGATCCCGGACCTTCTACGCCTGGACGCGGCAGGGCCGGCTGGTCGACCGCCGACCGAACCCCAGCCACTTCATCGACTACCAGGACTGCGCCTACACCGGCCGCCGGATGATGGCCTGCACGGGTATCACCGAGTACGCGAACGCGGCCGGGGCCCGATTCGAGCTCGGCGGGATCGCGCTGGTGGACCTGCGCTCGTCGACCGTCCGGCACGAGGTGCCGTTCCAGCACTACTCGGCCGCCGGGCACGTGGCCACCCGCAACCCGGTCCACCTGGAGGTGAGCGGTGCCACCCTGCGGCTGTGGGCAGCCCCGGACGACGGCGAGGAGATCAACGGCACCGAAATCCTGGTGTACGAGGCCGCCCTGCCCCGCTCAGTCGCGCTCCGCGCGCAACAACGGGCAGACGCACCGCCCCCTCACGCGATCTTGGTCCCCTGACCCCCCGAAACGGTAGCCGCGGGACCAAGATCCCCGGAGACACGCCGCACCGCGCGCGATCGAGTGCATCAGCGCCGCGGCTTCTCCACGAGGCTCTGGTGGAGATCGTGGCTGAACACCACCGTCTGCGGGCGGGCCGCCGACACCCCGAGCAAGCCCACATCCTGCACCTTCGGCTCGCCGCCCAGCGTCCTGCCGCAACGTACAACAGGTCCTCGGCACTGAGGTAGATCGTCACTCGCCGAGTCGGCGCAGCCCGCACGGGCACGGTGGAGTTTCGGGCCGCCACGGCAACGCGGCGGACTGTATATTGCTTGTTATCGATTAGAACGTGACAATCGTGTTGGCAGGCATCGGTCAGCGTCTGACGTACCCCCTGGCGCTGGTGCCGCCCCCCACCCATCGCGGTGTTGCGTTGCCTCGTAGCACCGGCTCACGGCATTCGGAGGCTCCATGCATCCCCCATCCACCGCGCCGGCACGACGCCGGCGCTGGCTCAAGCCCACTGTCGCCGCGGCCGCGGCCGTCCTGGCCGTGGCCGGCACGTGGGTCGTGACCGCCCCGGCGTCCGCCGCGATCGGCAACCCGGTGCGCAGCGTCGCGTCGAACCGCTGCCTGGACGTGTTCGGTAACAACCCCGCCAACGGCACCCAGATCGCCACCTGGGACTGCAACGGCCAGCAGAACCAGGGCTGGGTCTTCACCGGCGCCGGCGAGATGCGCACGTTCAACGAGACGAAGTGCCTCGACGTCCCCGGCGGCTCGACCAGCGCGGGCACCGTGCTCATCATCTGGGACTGCGGCGGCGGCGCCAACCAGCGCTTCCGGCGCAACGGCAACACGATCGTCGCCGAGCAGACCGGGCTGTGCCTCGCCCTCGCGGGCGGCGCCACCGCGGCCGGCACCCGGGTGCAGCTGGCGGCCTGCAACAACCAGGCCAGTCAGCAGTGGACGACCACCGGCACGGGCGGCCCCACCACGCCGCCGCCCACCTCCGGCCCCACCACGCCGCCGCCGTCGGGCTGCAGCGCCGCCCCCGTCGACCCGCAGGCGACCGCGCAGGCCCGCCGGCTGCTGTGCTACCTGTACAGCCAGTACGGCAACCACATCATCTCCGGCCAGCGTGAGTTCAACGGCCGGGAGAACGAGTTCAACCACATCCGCACCACCACCGGCGAGGACCCGGCCATCCGGGGCGTGGACATGTGCGACCGGCCGGGTGCCATCGACCGGGCCCTGGCCTGGTGGAACGCCGGCGGCATCCCGCTGATCGGCTGGCACGTGGGCGCCCCCGCGACGAGCCCGTGCAACTACGGCGGGACCGCCTCCATCAACGCCACGCTGACCACCGGCACGGCGGAGAACCGGTCGTACATGGCCGAGCTGGACGCCGCTGCCACCCAGCTGCTGCGGCTGCAGTCGCAGGGCGTGGCTGTCCTGTGGGCGCCGTACCACGAGGCTGGCGGCACCTGGTTCTGGTGGAGCAAGGAGAACGGCGCCCAGTACCAGCGGCTGTGGCGGTTCCAGTTCGACTACTTCATCCGCGTCAAGGGCATCCACAACCTGGTCTGGCTGCACCCGTACAACGGTGACCCGCAGGCCTCGTTCTACCCCGGCAAGCAGTACGTGGACGTCGGCGGCGCGGACACCTACGCCAGCGACCACAACCCGCAGACCAACCTGTACAACCGGACCCGCGCCATCGTCGGCGGGACGATCCCGATCGCCCTGCACGAGAACGGCCCGATCCCCGACCCCGACCAGATGATCTCCACCGGCGCCCGCTGGGTGCTGTTCAACACCTGGAACGGCAACCACCTGACCGGCAGCAACGACGCCGCGTTCCTGCGCCGCGTCTACACGCACAACTACGTCGTCACCCGCGACGAGTTGCCCAACCTGAGGTAGTCCCCCTGAAGTGCAGGTCGGCCGGCGCCCATGGTGGGCGCCGGCCGACTGTGTTTCACCGGAGCGGGCTGCCTTCGAGGCCGGGGACGGCGGGCGCCCGCTTGTGAACGGAGTCGGACCAGCCAGCCAGATCAAATCCGACCGGTAGGCGCGACCGGTGGCCTGGCCTACCGGGTGAGGCAGAACGGGTGCCCGGCCGGGTCGGTGAAGACGCGGTAGGTGTCGCCGCCCGCCGCCTGCCGGGACGCGCCCAGCTCCACGGCGCGCGCCTCGCCGGCGTCGAGATCCTCGACGAGGATGTCGAGGTGCGCCTGCTGCGGGTGCGCCGGGTCCGGCCACCGGGGGGCGTTGTACTCGCTCACCTGCTGGAACATCAGGCTCTTGCCGTCGCCGGTGACGAGCGCGCCCTCGGGGCCCTCGTAGGCGACCTCCATGCCCAGCAGGTCGGCGTAGAAGCGGGCCAGACCGGGCGCGTCGGGCGCGTCGATCGTCACCGCGTACAGCTCCATCACCGGGCCGACGCCGTCGCGCTGGCACAGGTCGAACGGGTGACCGGCCGGGTCGGCCAGCGTGACCCAGGTCGGGCCGTCGGCGAGCCGGGTGGCGCCGAGGCCGACGGCCCGCTCGGCGGCCGCCTCGTACCCGTCGATCAGCAGGTCGAGATGGAACTGCTGGGGGCGTTCCTGCCCCGGCCACTGCGGCGCCACGTGGTCGGGCGCCAGCTGGAAGGCGACCTCCTGGCCGTCCCCGGTCCGCATCGTGATCCAGTCGTCCTCCTTCCGGACGATCTGCCATCCGGTCAGCTCGGCGTAGAACGACGCGAGCCGTGCGATGTCCGGCGCGTCGAGCGCCGCGAGCTCCAAGCGTCCTGTCACAGTCATGCCCTCATCCTGCCCCCGGCCACCGACAAATTCGGGGCATCACGGCGCGGTGGTCGCCATCGACGGCGCGTACGCCCGGAAAACCTCGGCGTAGCGGTCGAGGCAGCCCTCGACGCCGAACTGCCGGCGGGCCTCCGCCGCGCCCCGCCGCCGGGTGTCCTTGTCCCAGTCGAGCACGTCGAGCAGCGCGTCGCGCAGTGCGTCGGGGTCGCGTGGCGGCACGACGGCGCCCATGCCGGTGGCCAGCACCGGGTAGCGCCCGCCGGGCAGGTCGGTGGTGACCGACGGGATGCCGCACATCATGGCTTCGACCTGCGCGATGCCGAACGACTCGGCGACCGACGGCAGCGCGAACGCGTCGATCGAGGCGTAGAAGTCGTCGAGCTCCCGGCCGCGCAGCAGGCCGAGGATCCGGATCCGCGGGTCGCGCTCGGCGGCCCGCCGGACCTGGTCGATGACGCTCCCGCCGGCGACGGTGAGGTAGTCGCCGCCGATCAGCAGCCGCGCGTCGGCGCCGGGCAGCTGGCCGAACGCGGCCAGGAGGTACTCCAGGCCCTTGTCGGCGACGATCCGGCCGAGGAAGCCGATGTGCGGGCCGGCCGTCTGCCGGTACGCCGGCTGGCCCCCGCGCCGGTCGAGACAGGGCGCCGCGATGGGGACCCGGCGGGCTGCGCGCAGCAGCGGCCACAGCCGGGAGTGCTCCGCCTGGTCGTCGCTGTTCACCACGACCGCGGCCGACCGGCGCAGCGTGATGGCGGCGGAGACCGCGACCGCCGCGGTCGCCGCCCGGGCCACCAGGCTGGGCGGCAGCCACAGGTCGATGTGGTACGTGACCACGACCGGGGTGGCCAGCGGCAGACCGGTGATCCACCCTGCCTCCAGCATCGGCAGGTGCAGGTTGAGCACGTGCGAGCGGCGGGCCAGCCGGCGCACCGTCGGGGCGAACGACGGGCTGACCAGCCCGCGGTTCACCGAGGCCAGCACGGGGCACCGGTAGATGTCCACGCCGCCGGACTCCTCGCGCAGCGGCAGCGCGGGGTCGTGCCGGGCGGCCACCACGGCCACCCGCCAGCCCCGGCCGGCGAGCCCCTCCGCGACCACCCGGACGACCTCGGTCAGCCCGCTGACGTACGGGGTGTAGTAGTTGACGGCAAGACAGATGTCGTACTCCGGCCCGCTCACAGCGCACCCGCGATGAAGATCGGCAGCAGGGCCGCGCCCCACAGGCCGACGTTGACCCGCAGCCGCCGGTCGCGGACGAGGTCCTCGACCGGGTTCCCGCCGGAGCGCTCGACCATCAGCAGCTGGAGGTAGCGGGTGACGGTGAAGGCGGCGAAGGGGAAGGTCAGCCCGGCGCCGAGCGCGCCGTACGGCGGGCTGACCTGCCAGATCCAGGCGACGTAGCAGGCCAGGGCGGCGACGAGATGCACCACCACCACGTGGTCGAGGAACGGCACGGAGTACGCCGAGAGCACCGGCCGGTGCCCCGGTCCCGCCTGGCCGTCGGCCGCCAACCCCGCCAGCTCGTGGCGGCGCTTGCCCAGCGACAGCGCGACGCACGCGCAGTAGACGCAGATGAGCAGGAGCGGGTCCGCGCCGAGGCCGACCGCGAACACGCCGGCCAGCGCCCGCAGCACGAAGCCCGCGGCGACCACCGAGACGTCGACCAGCGACTGGTGCTTGAGCGCGGCGCTGTACCAGGCGTTCATCAGCAGGTACCCGCCGATGACCAGCGCGGCGAGGGGCGGCGCCGCGACCAGGAGCCCGACCGTGCCGAGCAGCAGCACGGCGAGCAGTTTCCGGGCCGCGGACGGGGCCACGCGGCCGCTGGCCAGGGGCCGCAGGCGCTTGACCGGGTGCAGCCGGTCGTTGTGGCGGTCGAGCAGGTCGTTGAGCACGTACACAGTGGACGAGGCGGCGAGGAAGGCGAGCAGGGTCAGCGCCAACGCGGGCAGGTGGGTCAGCGCGGTGACCGGGGCGGTGACCAGCGGCACCGCCAGCACCAGCGAGCCCTTGATCCAATGAGTCGGCCGCAGCAGCGCGACCAGGGACCGGAGCTGGTGCAGCGGGCCGGTCACCACCTCGTCGATCGCGTCGAGCGCGACGCCGTCCGGTGTCACAAGTACGGCATCGCGGTTCCCGGCCAGTGCGTGGTCCATGAGCCTCCTCCCCTTGCCACGGCGATCGGTCAGAACAGTGCCTTCGCCAGCCCGAGGGCGCCTTGGCGCCACGGGTCGCGGTGGGTCCGCCCGGTGCCGCGCCGCGCCCCGGCGGCTTCGCCGCGCCACCATGAGTAGGTCCGCAGGAGCGCGTGCCGGTTGCTCGCCCGCGGGACGAACCCGAGCACCTCCCGGGCCTTGTCGATCGAGACGTACGAGTCGCGGGTGAGCTTGTGCACCAGGCGCGCGTAGACCGGCGAAAGCCGTACCGCGGCCAGCGCGCGCAGCACCGCGACGGCCGGGCCGATCGGCACGCTGACCACCCGCCTGCCGTGCCCGGCCGCGTCGAGCACCGCCTGGAAGTCCTCGGCCAGCGTGCCGAACTCGCGGGCGCCGATGTTGAACGTGTCGTCCACCGCGCGGTCGGGCCCCTCGCAGGCCAGTCGGATCGCGTCGCACAGGTCGTCGACGTCGAGCATCTGGGTGGCGACCCGACCGCCGCCGAGCAGCGGGAAGTTCCGCCCTTCGTCGGCCCACTCGAAGAGCATGGCGAACAGGCCGAGGCGCTCCCGGCCGAGGAACGTCTTCGGGCGCAGAATCGGCGCGCACAGGCCGTCGCGGCGGGCGCGCAGCACGACCGCCTCGGCGCCGTGCTTCGCCGCCGAGTACGCGTCGACCGGCGCGCACGGGAAGTCCTCCGGCGTAGGGCAGAGCTTGGGCAGCCCGTACACCGCGGTCGACGAGATGTGCACCAGCCGGTCCACGCCGGCGTGCCGGGCGGCGGCCACCACCGATCGCGTGCCGTCGACGTCCACGGAGAAGATCTCGGCGGAACGGTGGCTGGGCAGCGCCGCGGCCGCGTGGACGACGACGTCGGCGCCCCGGAACGCGGCGGTCAGCGCGGCCGTGTCGCGGACGTCCGCGGCAACGTACCGGGCCCGCTCGCCGGCGGCCGACGCGAGCGGCCGGACGTCGACGCCCGTCCAGTCCACCCCTGGCCAGGGCCGGGTGAGCAGGGCGGTGCCGAGCATTCCGGCCGCCCCGGTGACCACCACGTGCACGGTGCCTCCCCTCGCGGACCGGCGTCTGGTTAGGACCGTAGCGACGCGCGATTGCCCGGCTCTTGGCGCGCGCGCCAAGCTCCCGCCAAGACACCGGTGCGACACTTCCGTCGATCAGCGTTGTCGGACGTGGCGCGGGGCGAGCGGGGGTGCGGGGATGGGAAAGGCTACCGTTGCTGAACGCCCGGCGACCGCCGGCCCGACGCCGGCCGCCCCGCGCCGGCGGTGGCGGCGCTGGCCCGCCCGGCTCCTGCTGGCGGCGGGCGTCGGCTGGCTCGCCCTCGTCGTGCTGCACCTCATCCTCAGCGGTACGGCGTACTGGTGGGGGCCGATCGACCTCATGCCGCCGCTGGCGTTCGCGGCCGTACCCGTGCTGTTGCTGCTCGTCGCCGCGGCGGCCCGGTCGGTGCGGTGGCGGGTCGCCGTGGTGTCGGTGGCCGCGCTCGCGCTGGGTGCCGAGTGCACCGGCCTGAACCTGGCGACGCTCTGGCACACGCCGCCGCCCGCGGCCGGCGCCATCACCGTGGTCACCTGGAATACGGAGTACTGGGACCAGGACCTGCAACCCGGCGGGCCGCACAGCACCGCCGACTTCTACGCCTTCCTCCGCGCGATGGACGCCGACGTCTACCTGCTGCAGGAGTACGCGCACGTCGACGTGACCCGCGAGGACACGTTCTCCCAGGCGCTGGAGATCGACCAGGAGGCGCAGCTGCGCGCGGCGTTCCCGGGCTACGAGATCGTGCTCGCGGGCCGCGACCTGACGCTCTCCCGGCTGCCGGTGGTCGGCCACCGGTGGCTCGACTCCACGCCGTGGCTCCCCGCCGACCTGCGGGCGGTGCCGCCGGGCCTGCGCGACCGCCCGCTGTTCTACCAGTCGCAGACGCTGCGCACCGACATCCGCGTCCACGGCCGGGTGGTCTCCTTCTACAACTCGCACCTCTACCAGCCGCCGCAGCGGATCTTCCGGCTGCGCGGCGACCCGGGCCAGAGCATGTTCTCCATCGACCGGTTCAACGCCGAGATGCGGCTGGCGGGCTATGCGGCCATCGCGGCCGACATGGCGGGCAACCCGCTGCCGATCGTGTTCGCCGGAGACCTGAACACGTCGCCGGCGATGGGCATCCGCCGCCTCGTACCCGACCGGCTGGTCGACCAGACCCGCGTGCTGTCGTCGCTCTACCCGGCCAGCTGGCCCGCCAGCTCGCCGAAGTGGCGCCTCGACTGGCTGTTCACCACGCCCGACGTGGCGGTCTCCCGCTACGAGCTGCTGGACACCGCCGGCTTCTCGGATCACAAGATCCAGCGCGTCGCACTGTCCGCTAACTGACTGCGGGAGTCCGCACCGGAGAGCGACTGGCCCATCTACGATTCGTGATCGCATTCTCCCACGCGAGATGATGGAGCAGGTATGACGGAAGCGGAAAAGGCGCTGGTATCGGTCATCGTGCCGTGTCACAACAGCGCCAAGACCATCGCGCTCTGCGTCGAGTCGGTGCTGGCCCAGGATCATCCGCACGTTGAGCTCGTCGTCGTCGACGACGCCAGCACCGACGACACCGCCGCCATCGCCGCCGCGTACCGCTGCCAGGTCGTCTCGCTGCCCCGCAACCGCGGCGCCGGCATCGCGCGCAACCGCGGCATCGCCGCCAGCCGCGGCGACATCCTGTTCTTCCTCGACTCCGACGTGGCGCTCGCGCCGGACGCCGTCGCCAACGCCGTCCGGCTGCTGGCGGAACGCCCGGAGTGTGGCGCCGCCTGGGGCGTCTACGGCGACCGGCCGCTGGTCGACGACGGCCTGGTCGAACGCGTCCAGGTGCTCTTCGGCCACTACCGGCAGACCCGGCCGAGCCCGGTGTTCACCGGCCACTTCGCCGTCGGCGCGGTGCGGCGGTCGGTCGTCGACCGGATCGGCGGGTTCGACGAGCGGCTGTTCGGACAGTGGACCAACGAGGACCACGAGTTCGGCCTGCGGATCGCCGCGCACTTCCCGGTGACCCGGGCGCTCGACGTCGTGGGGTATCACGACGACGACGACCGGCTGTCGTCGGTGCTGCGCAAACGGTACGGCCGCGCGGTCTCACTGATGCCGCTGGTCCTGCGCCAGCGCGACCTGAAGCCGGAACGCGAGGCACTGCACCGGCCGGTTGAACTCGCCGCCGCCCTGCTCGCCACGGCGACGTCACCGCTGCCGTTCGCCGCCGCTCCCCTGGCCGTCGTTCCGGTCGCCTTCCTCGCCTGGTTCGGCTACGCCAACCTGCCGTTGCTCGGCTTCGCCCGGCGGACGGCCGGCTGGCGGCTGGCCCTCGCGACGGCCGCCGTCAACTTCGTGTGCGCACTCGCGGTCTGCGCCGGCGCGGCGACCGGGCTCCTGCGCTACCTGGTCGACCCGCGCTTCCGGGGCCGGTACCGGCCGGCGGTCGCCACCGGCTGACGCCCCCACCCCACCACCTTCTACGGCTCTCATCGGCAGTTTGTGGGAGCGCTCCCACAGGTGTGGAGCGCACAGGACACCACCATGGGAGAGGCATGAAAGTTCGACTTCTGGGGCCGGTGGACGTAGAGGTCTCCGGCCTACCGACGAGTCCGGGTCCGCTGCAACGGCGGGCGGTCCTCGCGGCGCTGGCGGTCGACGCGGGCAGCCCCGTGTCCATCGACGCGCTCACCACGCGGGTCTGGGGGTCGCAGGCGCCCGACGCCCCGCGCAGCGCGCTCTACGCACACATCGCCCGGCTGCGGAAGTTCTTCGCCGCCAACGACCGCGGTGAACGGCCGATCCGGCTGGACCGGCACGCCGACGGTTACCTGCTCGACGTGGAGCGCGAGCGGGTCGACCTGCACCGGGTGGGTGCGCTGCTGGAGGCCTACCGCGCCAGCCCGGCACCGCACGACGACCGCCGGGTGGCCACGCTCCGCACGGCGATGGAGCTGTGGCGCGGTCGGCCGCTGGGCAACCTTTCCGGCGACTGGGTGGGCATGATGCGGCGCAGGATCGAGTCGCAGCTCGTCGGCGTCGCGCGCGCCTGGGCCGCCGAAGAGCTGCGACTGGGCAACGCCGAGGCGGTGGCCGACCGGCTCACCCCGATCGTCGCGGCCGACGCGCTGGCCGAGCCGGTGGTCGCCGCGCTGATGCGCGCGCTGTGCGCGCTCGGCCGGACCTCCGAAGCACTTCAGGTGTACGCGTTCGCGCGCGCCCAGACGGCCGACCAGCTCGGCATCGAGCCGGGCCGGGAGCTGCGCGAGCTGCACGTGGCGGTGCTTCGCGGCGAGTTCGACGACGCCTACCCCGGCGGCACGATCACGGTGGCCGCCCCGGTTCCGCGCCAGCTGCCCGCGACCGTCGAGCGGTTCGTGGGGCGGGCGGACGAACTGACCCGGATCCACGACCGCCTGACCGCGTTCCGCCAGCAGGGGTCGACCCCCGTCGTCGGCATCTACGGCGCCGCCGGCGTCGGCAAGTCCGCGTTGGTCATTTACGCCGCCCACCAGTTGGCGGACCGCTACCCCGATGGGCAGATGTACCTGGAGCTGCGCGGATGCAGCGCCGGCAGCACGCCGCTGCGGCCGATGGACGCGCTGGCGCGGCTCCTGCGCACGCTCGGCGTCGACCCGCCGCCCGACTCCATGCACGTCGACGAGGCCGCGGCGCTGTTCCGGTCGCTGATGGCCGGCCGACGGACCCTGCTCGTGCTGGACAACGCGGCCGACGCCAGCCAGGTGCGGCCGCTGCTGCCCAGCGGGGCCGGCTGCGCGCTGCTGCTGACCAGCCGGCAGCCGCTCGCCGGCATGGGGGACGTCTGCCAGGTGCCGCTCGGGCCGCTGGCCGTCGACGAGGCGGTCGCGCTGCTCGGCCAGCTCGGTGGCGCCCAGCGGGTGGCCGCCGAGCCGGAGGCCGCCGCCGCCATCGCGCACTGGTGCGAATACCTGCCGGTCGCGCTGCGCATCGCCGCCGCCCGGCTGGCCGCCCGCCCGGGCTGGCCCCTCGCCGAGCTGCGCGACAGGCTGGCCGACGAGCACCGCCGGCTCGACAACCTGGAGGTCGACGGGGTGGGCCTGCGGGCCAGCATCGCCGGCTCCGTCGAGCAGCTCATCGACAGTGCCGACCCCACGGCGCGGGCCGCCGCGGCGGCGTTCACCCTGCTCGGGGCCTCCGGCGAGCCGGAGCTGAGCCGGTCGACCGCCGCGCGCCTGCTGGCCCAGCCCGAGCCGTACGCCGAGCGCACCCTGGAACGGCTCGTCGATGCCCAACTGCTGGAGACCTCCGCGCCGGGGCGGTACAAGATGGGCGACCTCCTGCGGCTCTACGCCCGGGAGCTGCAGGCCACCCCGCTCGGCGAGCTGCACCCCGCCCGGTGAACCTCGTCACGCCCGGCCGGCGAACGCGTCCACGCCGGTCAGCTCGGCCGAGTACGCCCACAGCCGGGCGGCCTGCGCGCGGTCGTCCGGGGTGTCGAAGCGCCGGGCCACGGCGCAGTGCAGGCAGTAGGCGCCGCCGGCCCCGGCCAGGTGCGGTGCCGTCGCCGCCCAGACTCCGGTGGCCGCCCCCTGCTCCGGCGAGCGGAACTCGGGCAGCAGCGGTCGGCCTTCCTCGTCGATCCAGCCGGCGCCGACCATCTCGGCCTTGGTGAGGTGGCGCTGCAGGGGCGTGAGGATGTAGCCGGGGTTCGCCGAGAACGCCCGCACCCCGGCCGACCGGCCCAACAGGTCGAGGTGGGCGGCGAACAGCGCGTTCGCCAGCTTGGACTGCGCGTACGCCGCCCACTTGTCGTAGCCGCCGGCGAACTGGACATCGTCCCAGCGGATCGCCGCGTCCGGCCCCACACCCGACGAGACGGCCACCACGCGCGCCCCGCCGGCGGCCGCGATCGCCGGCCACAGCCGGTTGACCAGCGCGTAGTGACCCAGGTGGTTGGTCGCGAAGTGCGCCTCCCAGCCCGGCCCGACCCGAGTCTCCGGCACGGCCATGATGCCGGCGGCGGCGATGACGATGTGGACGGCCCGGCCGGACGCCAGGAAGCGGTCGGCGAACTTCGCCACGCTCGCCAGGTCGGCCAGGTCCACCTCGTCCACCGCCACACCGGCCAGCCCGGCGAGCGCCTCCTCCGCCGCCGCCGGCCGCCGGGCCGGAACGACGACCTGCGCGCCCGCGGCGGCCAGCGCACGGGTCGTGGCCAGGCCCAGCCCGGAGTAGCCGCCGGTGACGACGGCGAGTTTGCCGGCGAGGTCGACGCCCGCCAGGACGTCCGCGGCGGTGCTGTCGATGGTGAACGGGCTGTCGTGGGTCTCTGTCATGTCAGTTCTCCGTCGTCGGGTCGGCCGGTCGGCTGGTCGGCGGGTCCTCGGGTCGGCGGCTTCGAGGCGGCGCCTCGGTCAGCCTAGGCCGGCGTGTTCACCTCGTAGAGGCGGCGGGTCATCCGCGGGAACAGCAGCCCCTGCAGGATCCCGACGCCCGCGGCCACGGCCGACGTGAGCGTCACCAGCAGGTGCAGCCCCGCGAAGGCCAGTCCGAAGAGGACACCGTGGTGCGCGAGGGCGTACGCGTAGGTCCGCGCGTCGAGCGCGATGCCGACGCCGGTGCACACCGCGGCGGCGAGCAGCGCCCACGGCCCGAGCAGCACCGCCGCGAGCAGGCTCAGCGCCGCCGCGAGGACGAACGCGCTGCCCAACGCCCGGTAGCCGGTGCCGGCGCCGCCCGGCAGCGACCCCAGCCGCAGCCAGTTCGGCGCGCCCAGCCGCGTCCGGTTGAAGACCTTCGTCAACATGACCGCGAGCGTGCCGTCGTGGTCGTGCCGGCCCCGCACGGACGCGGCGGCCCACACCATGTACCGCTCGTTGAGCCGGAAGCCGTAGTCCTGCTCCTCGGTCCAGCGCAGCCGGCTGTTGAACGGGCCGATCTCGCGGAACACCGCCGTGCGGATCGCGAACAGCGCCGAGTGCAGCCCCGGGATGGGCCCGTCGATCTCGTTGAACCAGACGTACTGCTGGATCGCGCGGTAGCGCTTGACCAGGCTGTCGGGGAACATCGGCTCCGCCTGGTACATGCCGCAGACCGCGCCGAGGCCCGGCTCGGCCAGCAGGATCCGGACCGCGTTCGCCACCGCGTCGGGTTCGAGCGCCACATCGGAGTCCACGAAGAACAGCACCTCGCCCCGGGCGTGGTCGGCGCCGAGGTTGCGCACGGTCGACACGCCGGCGTTCACCGCACTCTCCAGCACGGTGACGCCGAGCCGGCGGGCGACCGCGACCGAGTCGTCGGTGCTGCAGTCGTCCGCCACGATGATCTCGATGGCGGGGTACGTCTGCCGCTGCGCCGCCTCGATGCACGCGGACAGCGTCCGGGCGTAGTTGTAGTTGGGGATGATCACCGAAACCAGCGGTTGGTCGTGCATCGCTTCTCCGATCAGTCGGTCATTGCCAATTCCCGGCGGGTGGTCGGTCGGCGGCGCACCCACTCGGTCACCGCGAGCCCGGCGCCCGCGGTGACCAGCTCACTCACGATCGCCACCAGCCGGCTCACCAGCGCCACCACGCCGGCCGCCGGCAGCGGGAGGACGAGGCTTAGCGCGCCCAGCAACAGCACCTCGCGTACGCCCAGCCCCTCCGGGGTGAAGACGGCGAACATGCCGGCGACCGCGCCGAGGCTGAACACGCCGACACAGAGCAGGAACGAGCCGGCCGGGTCGGCGCCCATGGCGATCACGAGAAACCACAGGTGCAGGCCGCCGGCCAGCCAGGACAAGAGCTGGATCAGCACCGTACGCCGCAGCACGTGGCCGGGCAGGGTGGTGTCCGGCGGGGGGCGCCGCCGCAGCCGGGCGACGAGCGCGGCCACCCGGCCGATCAGGTCGGGGCGCACCACCACCGCCACGATCGGCAGCGCGGCGAGCGCCAGCCACGCCACCGACCCGCCGAGCACCCGCGGCCCCGCCGCCAGGCCCACCGTCGCGCCGGTCAGCAGACCGATCACCAGCGTCAGCAGCCAGGCCGAGGTCATCCGGAGCGCCGACACGTTCATCGCCCGGCCCATCCGGACGCTGACCACGAGCGCGAAGACCTTGCCCGGCAGATACTTCGCGAACTGGCCGACGAAGAAGATGCGGGCCGCGCCGGTGCCGGTGACACCGGCGCTGATGCCGGCCAGCAACGACCACCAGCCGAACATCGCGGCCAGGAGGGCGGCCGCGTTCGCCAGGACGGCCAGGCCCACCAGCACGGCCAACGACTCCGGTGGCCGGCTGCGCAGCGAGGTGCCGAGGGCGGACCAGTCCTGCCCGCGCAGCATCACCGCCACGGTCACCGCGGTGGCGACGAGGAAGAGGACTGTCAGCGCCCGACCGACCGGGGCATGCCAGCGGGGTGCCGGCCGCCCGCCGTCGCCTCCTGGCAGCTCCGTCGACGACACGCCGCCTCGACCCCATTCCGCCCGCCGCTGACCGTTTCGCCCGACCGTAGCGGTCGGACCCTTGGCAACTCCTTGCTCGCCGCTACCATTCGACGAATCGCCTCCCCGATCCGAGCTTGTGAGGTATGAGGTCGTTGTCCGCCATCGCCGAGCTGACGGCACGCGTCCGGACCTTCGCGGAGGAACGCGACTGGGAACGGTTCCACACACCCAAGAACCTGGCCATGGCGCTGGCCGGCGAGGTCGGCGAACTCCTGGCCGAGTTGCAGTGGCTCACTCCGGAACAGTCGGCCGTGGTCATGCGGGACGAAGAACTGGGGCCGCGCGTACGCGCTGAACTGGGCGACGTGACCATCTACCTGGTGCGTCTGGCCGACGTCCTGGGCGTCGACCTCGTCGAGGCTGCTTTGGACAAGCTGGCGGATTCTGGCCGCCGGTACACCGTCGAGGCGGCCCGTAGCTCCGCGGCGAAAATCGAGGGTGATCACCCACCCGCGGCATAGTCACCCGATGACGCGGTCGCTACAGTCGGCGTTGTCCGTATGCGGTCCGACAGGCTTCCGGCACCTGGATATGCCTCCCATCCGCACGATCACATCGTGCTGCCAGGGAGCAACAGTCCATGTCGGCGTTCCGCGTGTCCGCGGTCGGCCTCCTTCGCCTCGCCACGGAGGGCAGCCTGGCTGACCGCGTGGCGGAACATGTGTGGATGAGCGGTCACGGCGTCAGCCCTGCCGAACGCAATGCGTGGTCACGCAGCCTTGCTGTCCTCGCCCAGGACCTCGCCGACGCGGGACTCCACGACGTCGAGGTGCTTGTCGAGTACCAACTGCCGTTGACCAGCCGACGCATCGACGCGGTCCTGGCCGGCGTACACCCGAAAACGGGCGAGGACTCCTTCGTCGTTGTCGAACTCAAACAATGGTCCTACGCTTCCCGCTACGAGGACTCGGACACACTTGTCGACGTGGAGCACACCGGCGGCCCGCGACTGCACCCCGGCATCCAGGTCGGTGACTACTGCCAGTACCTGATGGACTTTCTCGGTGTGCTGGCCGCCAACGGAAACACCATCCGGGGAGTGGCTTACCTGCACAACGCGGTCGACCGAGACATCGCTCAAATCCTGGCCCGACCCGCCACTGAACTGAGCCGCATCTTCACCAGACAGCGCCGCGGCGACTTCCTCGACTACCTGCGCGGGTCGCTCAGCACCGACAAGCCGGGCGCACCCGCCGCGGACCGGTTCCTGAGCAGCACCGTACGCCCCAGTCGACACCTGCTCACCTACGCGGCCCGCGAACTGAAGGAACGCTCGCATTTCACCCTGCTGGACGAGCAACGCGTGGCGTACGAATTGGTCCTGCGTGCTGTGGAACGCGCCCGGGCAGCCGACCACAAGAGCGTCGTGGTGGTGGCCGGCGGGCCAGGCAGCGGCAAGAGCGTCATCGCGCTGAGCCTGCTGGGCGAGCTGGCCCGGCAGGGTCGGTCGGCGCTCCACGCCACGGGATCGAAATCTTTCACGCAGACACTGCGCCGCTACGCGGGCCGGGGCTCCACCCGGCTGAGGAACATGTTCCTCTACTTCAACAGCTTCATGGCCGCCGACCGCAATGGCATCGACGTGCTGATCTGCGACGAAGCGCATCGGATCCGCGAGACTTCGATCAATCGTTTCACGCGCACCGCACAACGCCAGGGTGCCCGCTCGCAGCTGGAGGAGCTGCTCGCCGCAGCGCGGGTCCCCGTCTTCCTCCTCGACGAACATCAGGTGGTCAAGCCAGGCGAGCTCGGCAACGTTGACATCATTACCGCGTACGCGAAAAGACTGAACCTCGAGGTCGATGTGGTGTCGCTGCACGACCAGTTCCGCTGCGGCGGCAGCGAATTGTATGAACGATGGGTCCTCAGCCTTCTCGGCCTCAGTGGCGGGCAGCCGGTCACGTGGACGGGGGACGGCCGCTTCGACCTGCGAGTCGCGGAGACGCCCGAGGAAATGGAAGCATTCCTCGCCGGGAAGCAGGCGGTTGGTGAGACCGCCCGCATGACCGCCGGCTACTGCTGGCCGTGGAGCGATCCTCGAACCGACGGCACGCTGGTCGGCGACGTACAGATCGGAGGCTGGTCACGGCCGTGGAACGTCAAGAGTGACCGCGGTGTCGGGGACGCGCCGGGGAGCCCCTTCTGGGCGACCGACCCGAACGGCTTCGGCCAGGTCGGGTGCGTCTACACCGCGCAGGGCTTCGAGTATGAGTGGTCGGGCGTCATCATCGGCCGGGACCTCATCGCCCGGGACGGCCAGCTCATCACCAATCGAGAAGAATTCAAGGACCCGAACTTCCGCAGCCGCAGGACCGTCAGCGATGCCGAGGCACACCGGCTGATCCGCAACACCTACAAGGTGCTGATGACCCGAGGGATGCGCGGCACGGTCCTGTATGCGGTGGACGCCGAGACTCGCACCTTCCTCGCCGATCTGGTGCAGGTACGTCGAACCCTCGACGTCGTCTACGGATAGCTCTCGCCCGTGCCGCGGTGGCCCGGCACGGCTACGGGCGCCGCGGGGCGCAGTTGTTGCTCGGCAGCGTGACGCTGTACTCGGTGTCGTCGACGGTGATGCCCGACGGGGCACCGTCGAAGTGCGTCTCGACCTTCCGGCCACCGCGACGCTGCTCATAGTGCAGGTGGGCCGCGCCGGAGTTCCCGGTGCTGCCCACCCGACCGACCTGATCGCCTCGGGCCACCCGCTGGCCGACACGGACCAGCGGCGGTTCGAGCAGGTGCAGGTACTGCGTCTCCCACCTGCCACCGTGGTCGACCTTCACCCAGTAGCCGCCGCCGCGGCCCTTCGGTCCCTCCGGATTGTCCGGGGTCCGGCCGCCCAGCGTTCCGTTGATTCCCGCCTCAGTGATCGTCCCGCCGAAGGACGCGAGCACAGGTCGCCCCCACGCCTCGCCGTCCATCGGGAACAGGTCGACGTCGTAGTCGCCGTGACCGGGATAGGTGCCGAGACGCCACTCCTCACCGCAGGCGACGGGGAGTTGGAAGAGCGGCCGTGGACCCGCCGGCCGCAGCAGCGGCACGGCCACCACGGCGATGGACAGAACGGTCCCGAGCGCAACGAGCGCGCCGAGCGCTAGACGGACGCGGGCACGGCGGCTCCTGGCGTGGCGACGGGCACGAGGCCTGTCAGGGCTGCCGGCGGTCACCGTCCCAACAATGGCAGACGCCGGCAAGCGCGCGCTCAGCCGAGCACGGTCCAAGAGGCGTCGTCGAGCGCGACGGTTTCGCCGAGGCCGTGGGAGTGGACGCCGCCGGGCTGGACCTGCGGCAACCGGGACGGCCGCAGGCGGAGCGTGCCGGTCACCTCGACCTGCTTGTCCTCCACGTCGTCTGCCCACTCGGCCAGACCGGCGACATAGATGGCCGGGCCGTCCGACACCTCGACCATGGCGCCGGCGCGGGCGGTGGCGGCCGTCCCGCGGACGGTCACCGTCTCGCCGAAATGCTGGGCGGGGTCGAAGGACATCAGCTTCTCCGTTCCACGGCGGCGGCCGCGAGCCGCGGCGCCGGCATCAGGGCCGGGCCCTCGACATCGCCGCGAGGCCGGGGTTGTAGTTCTCGGCGAGTGCGACGCAGTAGATCACGCGGTCGAAGTCGCGGTACCCGTACCGCGTCTCGCCGGCCACCGTGAGCACCTTGGCGAACTTCTCCTTCGTGCTCTGCAGCACGATCATCGGGTCCGCGGGGTCGCCGTAGTCCATGTGGTTGGCGTGCCAGAACGACTGGCTGGCCTCGTCCCAGAAGCCGTAGTCGAAGTTGACCTTCCCCGGCTGCTCCCGGTATTCGTACCCCGTCATGTCGACCTGTCCGGTCGTCGGGTCGGGCTTGAAGGCCGTCGGGTCGCTCCTGGCCCGGCGGGCGATGTCCGGATTCTGGTTGGACCAGAACAGCTTGGCGAACACGACGTAGCGCGCGTCGCCCGCCAGCAGGCCGCCGATGATGGGGAACCGCGACAACCAGTCGAGGGTCGCGTTCTTCTCCTTCATCACCTTGTGCGCCTGGTCGAATGTGCCGAACGCCAGGTCCAGCGGTGGATCGCCGCCACCGTTGAGGTTGTTCGCCGTGAGCCCGATGCAGCCGCGGTCGATCGTGTCCTTCTCCGCCGCCGTCAGCGGACGGCCCTGCTCGGCCTCCCACATGGCGATGTACTGGGCGGGCGTGTACTGGCGCTGCTGGCCGGGGGTCTCCCCGATCGGTTGGGGCGCCGACGCCGGCACCGGGGCGTTGAGCGGGGTGCCCAGCAGCTGCAGCGCGAGGCTCTGAGTGGCGAGGCTCTGCGTGGCCGGGCCGCCGGTCGTGGGGCCGTGAGCTGCCGTCGCTCCGGAACCGTCCACTATGGCGGACCGGGTTTCCGCACGCCCTGCGGTGACCCGCTCGGCGACCGCACGCGCCTCCCGCTCGTCGGTGTCGTGCACGTCGCTGACCGTGAGACCGGCCGTCGCCGGCCGCCCGGCGACCGGGCCGGCCGCCTGCTGGAGGGTGTGCGTCAGCTCGTGCACCAGCACGTTGTAGCCGCTCGGGCTGCCGGGGTCGTACACGCCCCGGTTGAAGAAGACGTCGCTGCCCGTCGTGAAGGCCTGCGCGTTGAGCTGCGTCGCCAGATCGGCCGCCGGGGCGTCGGTGTGCAGCCGCACGTCGCCGAGCGGCCGGCCGAGCCCCGCCTCCGGCTCGGCCCGTCTGCCGGCGGTAAGCGGCATGCCGCCGCCGAGCCGGGCGCGGATGGAGTACGCGAGGGGCGCCGCCTCTCCGCCGTCCTACGCGAGCGCCGCCGCCACGCCGGATCGCGGGGTGGCGAGC